>NZ_JALIQP010000005.1 GCF_023566055.1 Halosolutus amylolyticus
GGCGGGGCAGTCCGGCCAGCGCAAAACGCTGGCTCAGACGCTTCAGACACCACTACAACTACGATCGACCGAATCAAGCACTCAATGGCCGAACGCCAGCCGAGGAGGTGCTGAACTAGACAGTGCCCACGCGCATCGAAGTATAGAATACTGAAATGTTATGATTTCCAAAAGGTATTTATGACCGGATACGAAAGGTTGGGTAGCACCATGAGCCAAGAGAGTGTGCCACATAGCACCGCAGAGACATCACGGCGGCGACTCCTGCAGTCCACCGGCGCGGCCGGTGCGGCGGCGCTCGCCGGCTGTTTCGGCGGCGGCGACAGCGACGGGCCGACCGGCGGGGAGATTACAGGCGACGAGCCGATGACCGAACGGACGTTCACCGCGCCGACGTCGGTTATCCCGGGCGACATGCAGTGGAACGACTCGAACGACAGCAATTACCCGGACCGTCCCGGATTCGTGGTCTTCGACCGGTTGCTGTACTTCCGTGCGACGACGGGCGAATTCGTCGAGGGGGCACTCTCCGACTGGGAGGTCGGCGAGGACACGGCGACGCTGACGCTCCAGGAGGGGGTGACCTGGCACAACGGTGAGGACGCCACGGCGGCGGACCTCGAGCGAAAGCTGCACATCTCTCTGTACGACAATCACCCGATGGGGAACTACACCTCGGTCGAGAACGTCGAGGCTGTCGACGACAGGTCCGTCGAGATCGGGCTCGAAGCCGACGTCTCCGAGCCCGTTTTTCTCAACTCGATTCGGGCTCTGCAACTGGACAGGCCGGCCGAGCAGTACGAGGATATCCGCCAGGAGTTGGCGGACGATCCCGACTCGACGGCACTGACGGAGTTCGCGCCCGAAGAGCCGATCGGGACCGGCCCGTTCGCGTACGAAAACGCGGGTGAACAGGAACTCGTTACCACGAAGTTCGAGGACTCCCACTGGGCCGACGACGTCAACTTCAGGGAGTACCGGTTCCAGTTCATCGACGGGAACGAGCAGGCCTGGCAGGCGATCCGCGGCGGCACGGTCGACGCGCTGCACAACATCTTCACCTCGCCGGACATCAAGGCGTCGTTCCCCGACACTGTCGTCGAGATCCAACAGCCAACTAACTGGGGGAAATCGATCGCGTTCGACCACGAACACGAGCACCTCGGGCAGCGCGAGGTCCGGCAGGCGATCGCTCACGCGATCGATCGGGAGGTCGTCGCGGAGAACTCTGCGGGCGGCGGCGACGCGAAGGCACCCGTGGAGATACCGACCGGCATCGCCGGGAACT
Organism: Halosolutus amylolyticus; assembly: GCF_023566055.1. Lineage (NCBI taxonomy): Archaea > Methanobacteriati > Methanobacteriota > Halobacteria > Halobacteriales > Natrialbaceae > Halosolutus > Halosolutus amylolyticus. Next base: position 1,289 of record NZ_JALIQP010000005.1, read on the forward strand.
TCGATGGGTCGGCCCAGGACTGGCTCGACGATCCGGACGACTTCGAGGATTACTCCGGGCAGAACACCGAGCGGGCCGCCGAACTGCTCGAGGAGGCCGGCTTCTCGCGGGAGAACGGCACCTGGGTCGACGAGGACGGCGAGACACTCGAGTTCGAGTACAAGGTGCCTGCCGCCTGGAACGACTGGGTCGACGCGGCGATCACGATGAACCAGCACCTCCAGGACTTCGGCATCGAGACGAATCTCGTCACCCGTGACGACGGCGTCTACTTCGGGGAGGACCTCTACGGCGACACCGGCTTCGACGCGGCCGGGTTCTGGTTCTCGGACGGGTGGACGTATCCGTACCACTCCCTCAACTGGAGTCTCAACAGCTGGGACGCCCGGAACGTCTACAACTATCCCGAGTCGGTCGACGTTCCGCCGATCGGGGAGCCGGACGGCGAGTCCGAGACGATCGAGTTCGGTCCCGAGTTCGAAGCGCTCGTCGGCATGGATCCCGACAGCGACGGAACACGCCAGAAGATCAACGAGCTGGCGTGGGCGTTCAACTACGACCTCCCGCTGCTTCCACTCATGGAGAAGGTCGACCAGTGTTTCGTCTCGACCGAGAATTTCAAAGTCGTCGACGAGTCGGATGCGGACGCGTCCGGGATCCAGTATCCGACGACGTTCCTCCCCCGAGTCGGGAAGCTCGTAGCGAGAGCCGAGGAGTAGCTCGGACGAGTCCAATGACGCTTTCAATAACGGGACGAATCCTATACGGTATCAAATAATAGATTCATGCAAAAATACTACGTTGAACGCACATTCCAGGCGATCGTCACGGTTGTGTCGGTGATGACCCTCGCGTTCTTCCTGCTTCGGTTGATGCCGGGGAACCCTGCGGACGCCTACCGCGCCGAACTCATCCAGAACAATCCCGAGATGTCACAGGCCGTGATCGACCAGCGCGTCGAGCGCAAGCTCAACGTCCTCCCGTCCGACCCACTCCACGAGCAGTACCTGACCTACGTGGGCGGGCTGCTTCGGGGCGACCTGGGCGAGTCGATCAACGAGGGCGTCCCGGTATCGGAGATCATCGCGGGTGCGCTCCCCTGGACGATCTTCACGATGTCTATCGCGCTGTTGCTCTCGTTCACCATCGGCATCTCGCTCGGCGCCGCAATGGCGTACAAGGAGGGGAGCAGATTCGACTACGGGTCCTCCGTGCTCTCGATCCTGCTCAACTCGATCCCGAACTACATCGTCGGCATCCTGCTCATCTGGTTCCTCGGCTACCGGCTCGAACTGTTCCCTACTGGCGGCCGGTACTCGAACGACATGGAACCGGCGATGTCGCCGCTGGAGCCACTGGCGACGGCCGCGTTCCTCGGCGACGCGTTCTGGCACGCGTCGCTGTTGATCGCGTCGTTCACGATCGTCGCTGCCGGGGGCTGGGCGCTGGGAATGCGAGGGAACAGCATCCAGGTGCTCGGTGAGGACTACCTGCGGGTCGCGCGTCTCCGCGGGCTGTCCGAGCGGCGGATCGCGACGCGGTACGTCGGGCGGAACGCGGTACTCCCGCTGTACACGGCGCTCCTGATCGCGATCGGGTTCGCGCTCGGCGGCAGCGTCATCCTCGAACAGGTGTTTACCTACCCCGGCGTGGGGTACTACATGATCGAGGCGCTCGAGGCCCGCGACTATCCGCTCATGATGGGCATCTTCCTGGTGATGACGATCGCGGTGGTGATCGGCGTCTACATCGCCGACCTCACCTACGGGATCATCGACCCCCGCGCCCAGGCTCGAGGAGGTGAGCACTGATGAGCGAACGAACGGAGTCGCTTGGCGCGCTCAACGACGGCGATGCGTTCGAGACCGTCGCCGACAATACGCTGAGCCGGAGAGAACGGTACCGGCGGCTGGTCGATCGCTGGGTCCTCGCCCCGGGGAGGATCGTCTGGAGCGACGTCCGCGCTCGCATCGGCGCGCTCATCCTTCTGCTGTACGTGCTCGTGGGTCTGCTCGGCCCGAGACTCTACCCGGAACCGGCGGTCAACCAGGGGCCGAGATCGGTCACGCCGCTCGCTGAGGGGCTGACCTACCCCCTGGGGACCGACAACCTCGGCCGCGACATCCTCGGCCAGATCATCTGGGCGACGCCGTCGATGCTGCAGATGATCATGGCTGGAGGGTTGTTCGTAACGGTCATGGGAGTGGCCGTTGGCACGACCGCGGGGTACGCTGGCGGGCGGACCGACCGGGTGATCTCGCTGATTACGGATATCGTGATGACGATCCCGGGGCTCCCGCTCATCGTCATCCTGGCTGCGATACTCGAACCGCAGAATCCGATCGTTATGGGACTCATCCTGACGATCAACGTCTGGGCGGGCCTCGCCCGAGAGATCCGGTCGCAGGTCCTCTCTATCAGCCGACACTCGTACGTCGAGGCGTCGAAAGCGATGGGGCTGTCGACGCCGTCGATCATGGTCAAAGACGTCCTTCCCAACATCATGCCATACGTACTGATTACGTTCGTCAACGCAGCGAGACAGGTCATCTTCGCATCGGTCGGACTGTACTTCCTCGGCGTGTTGCCTTACGACAGCGTCGTCAACTGGGGCGTCATGATCGACCAGGCGGTCAGCGGCGGTGCGATGCACGTCACGTCGATGGCCCACTGGCTGATCGCGCCGCTGGCGACGATCACGCTCCTGTCGTTCGGGCTGATCCTGTTCTCCCAGGGTACCGATCGGATGTTCAACCCGCGCGTTCGCGCCCGTCACTCCTCGACGACTAGCTCGGACGGCGAGCCGACCGACGACGGAGCGACGCCGACGACCGGAGGTGGTGTCCGATGAGCCGAGGCACCGACGCCGCAAGCGCCGTCGGGACCGGCTCGGGCTCCGACCACGTCCTCGAATGTCGCGACGTCACCGTCGAGTTTCACATGGATCGGGGCACCTCGAAGGTCCTCAACGGGATGGATATCGACATCGAGCGCAACGAGATCATCGGCATCGTCGGCGAATCCGGCTCCGGGAAGTCGATGTTCGCGTCCGCGCTGCTGGACGCCGTCGTCGAACCCGGCGTCACCTCTGGGTCGATCAGCTACCGGCCGTCGGAGGGCGACCCGGTCGACGTTCTGGACCTCTCGACGGACCGGCTTCGCCAGCTTCGCTGGGAGGAAATTTCGATGGTGTTCCAGGGCGCCCTCTCGTCGTTCAACCCGACGCTGAAGCTTCGTGGACACTTCGTGGAGACCCTCGACGCGCACGGGTACGACGTCGAGACGGGGATGGAACGCACGCGCGAACTCCTTGCGGACCTGTACCTCGATCCCGATCGGGTGCTCGATTCGTACCCGCACGAACTCTCGGGCGGGATGAAACAGCGCGCGCTTATCGCGCTCTCGCTCGTCCTCGAACCGGAAGTGCTCGTGATGGACGAACCGACGGCAGCGCTGGACCTGCTGATGCAGCGATCGATCGTCAGCCTGCTCTCGGACCTCCGGGACAAGTACGACCTGACGATGGTATTCATTACGCACGACCTCCCGCTCGTGACGAAACTCGCGGATCGGATCGGCGTCCTCTACGCGTTCGAACTCGCGGAGGTGGGCCGGACCGAGGAGATCCTTCGATCCCCGAAGCATCCGTACACGCGAGCGCTGCTGAACTCGACGCCCGACATCGAGTCGCCGCTCGAAGAGATGCGACCGATCGACGGATCGGCGCCCGATCCCGTCGACGTCCCGTCGGGCTGCCCGTACCACGAGCGCTGTCCCCTTGCGACCGACGACTGCGCGACGGTCACGCCCGAGATGGAGGCGGCCACCGAGACCCACGACATCGCCTGTCACCACTGGAACCGCGTCGACGACGAGATTGCCCTCACCACGGAGGTGGACCGATGAGCGTCGACGATCCCGTCGTCTCTCTGGAGAACGTCGAAGTCCACTTCGAGCAGGAGAGCGGGTTCAATCCGTTCGACGACCCGGAGACGGTCCGGGCCGTCGACGGCGTCGACCTCGAGATCCCCGAGAACGACGTCGTCGCGATCGTCGGCGAGTCCGGCAGCGGAAAAACGACGATCGGCAAGGCGGCTGTCGGCTTGCAGAAACCGACCGGCGGGTCCGTCAAATTCCGGGGGCAGGACATCTGGGAGGCAAAACGGCGATTCTCGAATTCGTCGATTCCGTACGACGAGATCCGTCGATCGCTCCAGATCATCCACCAGGACCCCGGCTCGTCGCTGAATCCCCACCGAACCGTCGAAGCCTCGCTCGCCGAACCGCTGAAGAAACACCAGGCCGACCTGGGGCCCGAGGACCGCGAGGCGCGGATCCTCGCGATGCTCGATCGCGTCGGCATGTCGCCGCCACACGACTACGCTAGGCGGTATCCCCACCAGCTCAGCGGCGGGGAGAAACAGCGCGTCGCGCTGGTCCGGGCGCTGCTGATGAACCCGGATCTCATCCTGGCCGACGAGGCCGTCAGCGCGCTCGACGTCTCGCTTCGGGTCGAAGTGATGGACCTGATGCTCGACCTGCAAGCGCAGTTCGACACGTCGTTCCTGTTCATCTCTCACGACCTCTCGAACGCGCGCTACCTGGCCGAACACGCCGACGGCCGACTCGGCGTGATGTACCTCGGCGAACTCGTCGAACTCGGGAAGGCCGAGGAGGTCCTCCGGAACCCACAACACCCCTACACGAAGGTGCTGAAGTGGGCGACGCCGTCGCTCGGTCTCGAGGAGGGCGCGGCCGAACCGCCGGTCCGGGAGATCGACATCCCCGATCCGATCGATCCGCCGTCTGGCTGCCGGTTCCACACGCGATGCCCGTACGCGACGGAGTACTGCCGGGAGTCGACGCCCGATCGCCGGTCGGTCGGTGAGGGAACCCATCGCGCGTCCTGCTTCCGTCTCGACGTGGGCAGCGACTACTGGCGCAGCGATCCCCTGGAGGGCGCCAGTCTGGAAGCGGACGAGCGGTAAGCGACGACCGCTTTGTGCCGACTCGTCGGTTGCCACCTTTCCGGACGAGATTCGCTTCTGTCGAGCGATAGCTGTCCGGTCCTGGGCGTCGTCGCCTCGCTCTCGGGGTCCATCCGGGCGGTCAGATCGCCGTCTGGGGCGGCCTCCACGATGGTCCGATACCCGTCGGCCTCGCGTTCGAGGTACCGGTTTCGTTGCCCGGTCTCGGCACGGGCCTGCTCGGTGTCTTCGCGAGCGTTTCGCGCCTCTCGGATCCGATCGCGCAACGCGTCGCGCATATCGCGCCGCGGCACCCTCTCACCTCGTCGGATGGTCGGACGCGGTTTCGGGAACCGTCTCATTTCGAACGACTTATCATATCGATAACCGAACCAATTTGTCGATGGTTGGAAAATGTAGCCGCCGCTCTCTCCTGGCGATCGGGACGACGGGCGTAACGGGCGTGATTGCCGGCTGTTCGGGTATCGGAACGACGGACGAACCAGCGGACGACGACTCGACCGAAGCCAATCAAGCGGAGGCCGGGACCGACGACGAGGATATCGGCGCGGTAGGCAAAGCCAGCTACCGGACGACCAAACCGGCCGTCAGACAGGAGCCGCCGACGGAGGTCTACGTCGCCGAGGAACGGCGGGACGATCCCCTGCCGACCAACAACTGGTGGGGGTCGCTCGTGTGGGAGGGCCACCTACTCGAGAGCGACGCGTCTCTCTGGAGCCACCCGCTCGTGAGTTCGACCGGCCCGCAGGGGTTCGTCATCGGCGGCCAGGGCGAGTGGGAGGTCGGGAGTGGGCCGGCCGGGCCGAACTTCGCGACGCGCCCGATCGAACTCGCGGCGACCGTCGGCTTCGACGGGGCGACGTTCGACGAGTCCGTGGTGACCGACTGGACGGACTGGTCGGTCTCGTTCGCCATGGAGAGTTCGAACGGACGCATCGACGCGACGCTGGTTCGAGGATCGCCGTACGCGTACCTACGCGTAGACGGTGACCCCGTGACCGTCGCCTTCGACCAGGCGGACGCGGACCCCTCAGTGTGGGTGGACGACGGCTCGACGATCGGTCTCAGCGTCGGCGACACCCACTACGGCCTGTACGCCCCCTCGGAGGCGGAGTGGTCGTTCGACGGGGACGGGACGTTCTCCTCGTCGCTCGGCGACGGTGAGTACCTCACGGTCGCGTTGCTTCCCGAGGCGGGCGAGGAGGTGCTCGAAACCTTCGGTGCATACGCTCACGCCCACGTCGTCGATACGCGACTCGACTGGGAGTACGACGAGTCGACGAGCGAGGTCCACACCACGTACCACTTCGAGACCGAAGCGATGGAGGGCGATGCGTCGGGGACGATTACGGGTATGTTCCCACACCAGCACGAGTACACCGACGAACAGCCACTCGGGTACACGTTCGACTCGCCGCGGGGGACGATGGAGACGATCGAGACCAGTTCCTACCGCGTCACGCACACCTATCACGGGATCCTTCCCCACCTGCCGGACGTCGGCGGCTACGACCGCGATCGCCTCGCCTCGTACCTCTCCGAGGCGACGAACGGCCAGATCATCCGGCCCGGCCAGGAAGGCGACGGGGAGGGCGCCTACTGGACCGGGAAGAACTTCAATCGTGCCAGCGACCTCGTCGGCATCGCCCAGCACCTCGGTGACGAAGAGCGGGCCCAGCAGATCCTCGATACGATGCGAGAGCGCCTCGAGGACTGGTTCCAGGCGACCGACGACGACGGGCAACTCGCTCAATCCCGCGTGTTCTACTACAACGAGCTGTGGGGGACGCTGATCGCCTATCCCGCCCTCCACGGCGCGCCCGAGTTCCTGAACGACCACCACTTCCACTACGGCTACTACCTCCGCGGAGCGGCCGAGATCGCGCGTAACGACCCCGACTGGGCCGCCGAGTCCGAGTGGGGCGGGATGGTAGAGCTGTTGATCCGCGACTTCGCGAACCCCGATCGAGACGACGACACCTTCCCGTTCCTGCGAACGTTCGATCCCTACAGCGGCCACTCGTGGGCTGGCGGGGCGTCCGGCGGCGCCTTCGGGAACAACCAGGAGTCGAGTTCCGAGGCGATAAACGCCTACGCGGCGATCATCCAGTGGGGCGAGTACACGGACGACGAGGAGCTTCGAGACCTCGGCGTCTTCCTGTACACCCGGGAGGTAAACGCCGCTCGCGAGTACTGGTTCGACGAGGACGGCGACTCTCTACCGGTGCTCGACGAGTGGCAGTTCGACCAGACGACGATGGTCTGGGATAGCGGGGTCGCGTACACGACGTGGTGGACCGACCATCCCGAACCGGTCCACGGCATCAACTGGTTGCCCCTCGGCGGCCACTCGCTGTACCTCGGTCTCGACGACGCGTACGCGGACGCCAACTACGGGACCGTCGAGGACGCCGTCGACGGCACCTTCTCCTACTGGGAGGACCTGCTGTGGAAGTACCGTGCGCTCTCCGATCCGGACGACGCGATGGGGCAGTTCGACGCCGACGGCGACGCGTACGATCCGGAGTTCGGCGACTCTCGGGCACACACCTACCACTGGCTCGCCACGTTCCGGCGGGTCGGCTCGCCCGATCCGACGATCACCGCGGACGCGCCGCTGGCCGTCGTCTTCGGTGACGACGAGAGAACGTACGCCGCGTACAACCCGGACGACGAGGAGACGATCGTCTCGTTCTCTGACGGGACGACGATCGTCGTCGGTCCGGGAGAACTGGCAACCGCACAGGGGTAGAACGCTGTCCGATCGGAAAATCACGTACGGGCCGATAGACGCCTTGGCGCGAGCTACGACGGAGTGCCGGGTCGACGCAACTAGCGTCACGTGTGCAGCTGCCAACGCGCGTCCAGTTCGCTCGACGTCGCCGCCGCGGCCACGGGCGATCAGGCAGTCCGTCGACGTTTCCGACAGCGGTACAGGACGTAGCCCGCGGCGAAGAAGCCCGCGACGACGAGGGCGAAATCGGCGACGAGGATGGTTCTCGTTTCTGTGTCTTCGGGTCGTAGCCAGAGCGCGATCAACAAAAGCACCAACAGGACGGCTTCGAGCCCTAGCAGTAGTGCGACCGCGGAGCGGTACGCGCAGATCGTCTTCCAGAACCGATCCGAGTACGTGGCGCCCATCGATAGAGACCTCCGGGCGCTACTACTTGGAGATACTGGTCGTCGCGAAGGCGATCCGGTCGCGACGGCGGTCGAACGACCGAGCGAATCCGTCGGACTCATACGGACTACTGTAGTCAATTACCGCCGATCAACAGAACGGGGTCGGTGATCGGCGGTAAATAATTACAGCGATCCGTATCAGTCGTCTTCCGACGCGCGCTCGATCGCCGGCACGTCGGCGGCGCCGGGGTCGACTTCGACCCCGCTCGTCGGGTCTTCGAGCGCGATCTCCTCGAGGGTGATCCGAACCGCCTCGATGTCCTCGTAGACGGCACCCCACCCGCCGACGCTGTACAGGTCGCCGTCCGCGGCGAGTTCCAGTTGCAAGAATCCGGCGAGTTCCTCGAACGACGGGCGCCCCTCGGAGCGGTACACGCCCGGGTACCAGATGTCGGTGACGACGCCGGTGATCTGACAGGGCTCGTTCGTCTCGACCCATGCCCCCTCGATCGTCACTGCGACGTTCGCGACGTCCTCCCACAGCGGCCCCACGTCGCGCACGAACTCCTCGAGGGTCATGTAGACGTACGGCGGCGCAGTGTCCTCGTAGACCGTCTCCCAGAGCGCCCAGACGCCCGTCTGGAAGTACCAGTGGAAGATAAACGAGAGGAGGTAGTCGTCGATCAGGACGCCGAACGGTCTGTTGGCCCAGTCGTTCGGCGTGAAGCACGTCTGCGTGCGATCCGCGATGAGCAGAAACGGCCCGGGGATCTGGCAGGCGCGGATTTCTGTTACCGTCTCGTCGAGTTCGACGTTCGCGATCCCGTCCTCCACCTCGGTTCCGTACACGGCGACGTTCGTAATGACGCCGCGATCGCGGGCATCGGCCAGGGCGCTCGTCAGGGAGCGGAACTGGTCGACGTTCGCGGACAGTTCGATGAAACTCTCGGCGTCCCGGATCAGGTCTCGTGCGCGGTCGATCACCGTCTCCTCGTGTTTGACGACGCCGACCTTGTGATCGCTGACGGCCGGTTGCTCCCACCGGTCCTCGATCGAGTCCGCGGCCTCGTTCATCCGCTCGCCCCGGGATCGCAGTTCCCGGAGGACGTCGATCGGCTCTTTGGGACGAGCGTGGAGTTTGTCCTGATCGTGCGTCTCGATGTAGTCCATCCGCTCGAGCGCGCGGAGGACGTCGTAAATCTGGGACACCGGAACGGAACACTGCTTTGCAACCTCCACGGCCGGCATCATCCCCTGTTCTAACAGCGTGATGTAGGCGTCGGCCTGGTACGAGGTCAACCCCGCGTCCTCCAGCGCGTTCCGGAGTGGATCCCTGTCCATGCTCACAGACGGAAACACCAACTAATCAGTCTTTTGCAACGTAGAGGTGGCGACCGCAGTCGTCACGTCCATCGCGCTCGTGTTTGCGTTCGTAGGCTATGTCGGCTTCGACCGCGCCAGCCACGCGTGTCCGTGGAGGCCGGATCGGCACGGGAGTGATACTCGAAAGCGAACTGATCGATCGGACGCGTCCGGCGTTGCTCACGGAGTCTGTAGCTCCCGGTTGTAGAGTACGCGCTCCCCAGGTCAGGATCGGGCCGACGATCAACCTGGAGGTCAGCGCGGCGATCGAATGGGACGCATACGGTCGCCGTAGTCGATTTACGGCAGTTGCGATCGATTCCCGTACCGCGGGGAAACGCTCACCTCTTGGAACCGCGCCGATATCGGCTCTGGGCGGAGCACTACGCCGGTGACGCGACGCCGAGTGCGCGCTCGGAGGTTGCGCATCACGTCTTCTCGGAGGATCATACCATTTTCAAGTACTATTTCTATATTAGATAGTACTGTGTCAAATAGGTAGTAGTGATTACAAGAACTGGTACGATACGGTACGTGCTCGTCAACAGAGGGTACGTCAACCGGAGCACCGTCCGATCGACAACACCCGGAAATAATCAACGCTGGCGCCTGTACGTCACGTTCGATCCAGACCCGAACGGATTTCACGCTCCGAAGGCGTTCTTCAACGCGACCGACGGGACGTATTTAACCGTCCAGTGTACGACGAGAGGAACTGACGTCGTAGGCGGCGTTTTTCCGTCGATTCAGCGTCGATATCGAGGCTGCTCTCTACAGTTACCGAGTCCAACGTCGAGTCAACAATCCTGGAAATTGGAACGCTGATAGACCTTTCAGATACAATACTATACTGTGTATCTATCAGACCAGGCACCTCTCCGGACGATCGATCTTGCAACCACGAATAGACTGTGTGTGTACCGAGACAGGGAGTCACGGCGTACGGAGACACAACGACGCTGTCGGCGGGAGTTCCCGGAACGCGTCACCAGAGGGATCGAACGATCGGCATCGTTCCGTCGCTGGCCAGGCGACGCCCCTGTTCGTGGACGTGTTCCCAGTCCCGGACGAACCTTCGAAGATAGTTCGGGTCGTTTGCTTCGCTCGTGAACGTGCGTCTTCCGTACTTCGAACCGTGTCTGATCGGATTTCTGCCGTTCGCGAATTTGCTCGCGGCGAGAACGTGGTCTCACTCGGATTTGAACCGTAAGAAGACATTCCTGCTCGCTTCGCTGCGCGGGCTGTGACTTCCAGGATTCAAATCCGAGTTCGATCAACGTTTGACGCTCACGGCTCACTCCGTTCGCGTTGTTCGCGTCAAAAGTGGGCCAACTCGGATTTGAACCGAGAGCCTCCACCTTATCAGAGTGGCGCTCAACCTGATTGAGCTATTGGCCCGCGTCGGCATCAGTCAGTTGTCCGCTGGTATGTTTAAGCGTTTCTTTCTTCGGGAGCCGTGAGAACCGCTACCGAGCGAGGGGGTCGCGATCGTCGCCCTCGTCCCCGTCCCCGTTTCGATCGTCCTCGCCGAAACCGATCGTATAGGATTCGTCGGTGCTCGAATCGACGCTGTAGGCGTCTTCGCCGAGGTCGTAGGTGCCGCCGTCGGACGATTCGGACGCGCCGACGCCGGCTTCGCGAGCCGCGCCGTCGTCCGGGAAGCCGTACGTCCAGACCCCGCCGCTCGCGAAGCCGCCGGTCTTCTTGTCCGCGTAGGGGACGATCACGAAGCGTTTGAGCGCCATCCGGATCGGGATCCGGCTGATCGGGAGCACCAGCAGGAACCCGAGCAGGTCCGTGACCAGCCCGGGCGTGAGCAGGAATGCCCCGGCGGCGATGAGCAGGCCGCCGTCGACCAGTTCGTTCGTCGGCGGCGTGCCCTGGGCAAGCTGGCGTTGCATCTTCCGGATCGTCCGCCGCCCCTCGGCGCGGACCAGCAGCATACCGACGAGTCCAGTCAGGACGACGAGCAGGATCATCCCGACCCAGCTCACGAAGCCGAACTGGGTGACGATGACGGCGAGTAGCACCGCGTCGAGAAAGGGGATGAGCAACAGCGCGAAGATCCACCGGAGCATGCCTCGACATAGCCGACGAAGGGTCAAAACCCTTTACTCTCGTCGCGTCGCTCGCGCTTCGTGCCGGGAACGGGTTGTCTCTCCGAACCCGCTACGACGTCCTCCTCGAAAGCCCCCGAACTCCTCGACTCCTGCGGCTCGCTGCGCGCTCGCTCACTGCGTTCGCGGAGTGCTTACGTCGCCGGGGTTCGCCGAGGAGTTCGGCCCCTTTCAGTCCCGCCCGCGTCGGCTGGTCGGACGGGCTACTGTGGAAAACGTTCGTGGCGATATTGTCGATCGAACAGCAATGCCGCGCCGTTTCGATCGATTCACAGCGAAGGGCTTACGCCCGCGACACCCGAGGCACCGGTATGGACGATCCGACACGCGTCGAGTGGCGCGAGTGGGGCCAGGACGCTTTCGACGAGGCCGAAGCGACGGACAGGCCCGTGTTGCTCTCGCTCACTGCGACGTGGTGTGACCACTGCCACGAGATGGACGCGGAGACGTACGCGGAGCCCCGAATCGCCGCGAACGTCAACGACAGCTTCGTCCCCGTACGCGTCGACGTCGATCGCCACCCCCGGGTGCGCGATCGGTACAACATGGGTGGGTTCCCGTCGACGGTCTTCTGTGCGCCTGACGGCGGCGTTCTCACCGGTGCGGGCTATCTCGGCCCCGACGGGATGCGACAGGTGCTCGACAGCGTCCGGACCATGTGGGAGACGAAGGGGAGCGGCGCGGCACGGATCCCGCGCCCGTTGCGCGAAGACAACCCGCCTGCCGGCGACCTGACGCCCGAGATCGAGTCGGCGATGCTCGGCCAGTTGACCGAGACCTACGACGAGGTCGCCGGCGGCTGGGGTGACGGGCCGAAGTTCCCGCTCCCGGACGCCCTCGAGTTCGCGCTCAAGCGCGATCGGGAGATGGCGCTTCGCTCCTTCGACGCCGTCGGGGCGAACCTGCTGGACGAGTACGACGGCGGCTTCTACCGCTTCGCGACCGATCGGGACTGGTCGGGGCTCCAGTACGAGAAACTGCTCGACTCCAACGGCGCGCTCGTGCGGGCGTTCGCCAACGCCTACCTCCACACCGGCGCGGACGAGTACCGCGACCCCGCCGAGCGCACGATCGAGTATCTGACGACGACGCTGTGGAACGGCAGTGCGGATGCGTTCGCGAACAGCCAGGCCCCCGGCGAGCCGGACGCGCACGGCCTCGACGCGACCGATCGGGCGACGGCCGACGAGCCGCCGGTCGACGAGGGGGTCTTCGCCGGGTCGAACGCGCTCGCGATCGAGGGCCTGCTCACGTACTACGCCTACACGGACGACGAGCGCGCCCGTCGGTACGCCGAACGGGCGCTCGCGACGCTCCGGGAAGACCTGCTCGAAGAGGGCGTCGCACGCCACGAGCGCGACGCGACACTCCAGGCCGGCGACGACCCGACGTGCCTGCTCGCGACCCAGGCGCGCGTCCTGGGCGCGCTCACGACGGCCGCCAGCACGATCGAGACGGCCCTGCTCGAGGACGCCCGTGCGGTCGCGGACGCGACGATCGACCGGCTCCACGACGAGGACTCGTTCCTCGACGGCCCGGCGACGGGCGTCGGCCTCTGTGATCGGCCGCTGCGGCCGCTGGATTCGAACGTCGCGTTCGCCGACGGATTGCTCGAACTCGCGGTGCTCTCCGGAGAGGACCGGTACCGGACGTACGCCCGCGAGACGCTCGAGGCGTTCGCGGGAGCGAGCGATCGGTTCGGCGTCCAGATCGCCCGCTACGGGACGGCCGTCGCCCGCCTGCTCGAGGGACCGCTGGTGATCCGGGTGGCCGGGGAACCGGGAACCGACCTCCACCGTGCCGCACTCCGACTCGCCGACCACGAGAAAGTCGTCGTCCCGGACGCGACGGACGACCTCGAACCGGGGAGGGCACGGGTCGAACGCGACGGCCGCCGTTCGACGCCGGCCGAAACTCCGGAGCAGTTGAGCAACCGCGTTCAGGACGTGCACGAGTAACGTCTGGCCCTGAGGCGGCCGAGATCGATCGAGCGGCAAACCACCACAGCGTTTATGTTGCTACAGTCAGTGGTGCCTGCATATGGCCAGCCTCAGGGACCTCGGGCTCTCCGAATACGAAGCCCGGGCGTATCGAGCACTGCTGAACACCGGTCCGACGACGGCGAAGGAACTCTCACGCGCGAGCGACGTCCCGATGGGTCGGATCTACGACGTGCTGAACAGCATCGAGCAGTACAACCTCGTCCGTAGCCAGACCGCGAGCCGCCCGAAGAAGTACGTCGCGGTCGAACCCTCGACCGCCCTCGATCGGCTGCTCGACGACAAGAAACGCGAACTCGAGGAGAAGGCCGACCAGTACGAGTCGATCGTCGACGACCTCGCCGACGAACTCGACGCGGCCGAACCCGTCGAGGAGCAGTTCTGGACCGCCGCCGTCGGCCCCGAGGAGACGATCGATCTCCTCCTCGAGCGGCTCGCGGCTGCGGACCGGGACATCGTGATGGTCGCCGCGGATCCGGTCCCCCAGATGGACATCCGGACGGTCGGCGACGAGGTGCTTGCCCAGCTCGAGGACGCCCTCGACCGCGGCGTCTCGGTCGACATCCTGATGACCCGGGAACTCGTCGCCTCTCTCTCCGAGAACGTCGGCGAACGGTACCGGGAGACGTTACAGGCGCGAAAGGATTTCGACGTGCGAACGAGCGAGGAGGTCACCGGCTCGTTCAACATCATCGACGGCGTCGAAGTCTGTATCCAGGTGCCGAACCCGCTCACCTCGAGCGAGGCGTTCGGCATGATCGACCTGAAAGATCCCGAGTTCGCCGCGGACGTCCACGACGAGTTCACGCCACACTGGCAGAACGCCGAACCGCTCGAGTTCTGACCGGTCGAATCGTCCGTCACGCCGCACCGATCGTCTCGTCCGTTCGTTCCGTCGTCTAGACTGCACGGTACCGGTTCGTTCGTGGTCCGACGCCCTCGCCTGCCCGGACCCGACTCCGTTGCTCCGGATCCACTCACTGCGCCCGTCTCGACGTACCGATCGATCGCTCGAGACGGTACCCGACCGACCCGGATCGGAGCGTCCGTCTTCGATCGCTGGTCGCGAGAATCCCTCGTTTTTATATCATGGATATTCAATATCGATATATGATAGGTCAGGGCCGCTATTCGAATCGATCGGCCGTCGCGGTCGCGATCGTCGTGTTGGTGCTGGGGGTCGCTTCGGGACCCGTCGCGGCACAGGAGGCCGAATCGACGAAGTTCGAGGTGACGGTGACCGAAGACGGGGCGATCGACTCCGTGGACATTCACTGGACGATCACCGACGAGACGTACGCGGATCTCAACGAGGCTACCGGGACCGAGGATGACGAATCGGTCGCGGACGGGCTAGAGGCAATCTACGAGGATACCCCGTCGATCGGGTCCGCATCGGTAACGGAACGAGAACTGAATTCGGGCTACGAACTGTCTATCGCACTCTCCGACGTCGAGCAGTCGGAGGAGGACGATCTCGACGTGACGGTCGAAGACGACACCGTCGTCTACGAGGAGATCGCGGTCGCCGACCCCGCCGACTCCAGCACGCCGGACGAGATCACGTACCGGGTCGTCATGCCCGGCGAAATCTCGGAGACGAACGCCGACGTCGTCGACGGGAACGAAGCGACGTGGCACCTCCACGAAACGTATACGAGCGACCTGTACGTCGAATCCTCACTCGACGGCACAACCGACGACGCCGACGACGCGGTCGATGAGGACGAGACGGCGGACGCGATCGACGACGAGGCGGACGACGAAACGACGACTGTCGAGGATGAGGAGTCGACCGACGACGCAGACGCAGACGAATCGACTGACGATGTCGAGGGCGACGGCGATCAGTCTGACGACAGCGGGGCCGACGTAACCGATGACGACAGCGTCCCCGGCTTCGGCGCCGCGGTCACGATCGTCGCGGTCGTCGGGTCGGGTCTCGCAGTCGGCCGACGGACAGATCGACGATAATCGATCGGTCGCCTCGCGCCGCGTTCAGTTCTCGCCGTTGACTTCGTCGCGCAGGGTCGCCATCTCGACGACGCGCTCGGCGTGGGCGTTGTGCTGGTGGATCGACTCGTCGTTTGACTGTTTCATCGTGATCACCGCGTCGTCGGGGAGGTGATCGAACTCGTCGACGACGCCCTCGGCCATCGATCGGACGCAGTCCTCGACGAACTTCGCGTCGGCGTGGGCGGCGTAGGTCATGTGGTCCTCGTCGGGTCGTTTCGCGAGGTTGTAGATCCGCGCGCTCATCGAGTCGCGGGCGACGTCGATGAGGTCGTTCAGGTCGACGTCCGGATCGCCGTTCGCCTCGACGGTCAGCGTCGCGTGGCCACGCTGGGAGTGGCCCGCCTGTGGCACTTCGTCGAGGAACTGCGTGATCGTCTCCTCCTCGACGCCCAGGTCCTCGAGCGTCTGCTTCGCGCGGGCGGCGGACATCCCCTGCGAGCACGGGCAGACGGTCATCCCGGTGACCGTCGCGCCGATCTCCTCGCGGGTCCCCTCGTCGGTCGCCGTCGCGGCGGCCACGATGTCGACCGTGTGCTGGGTCTCGCGATCGCTCGCGGGCGTTTGCTCGCGGCGCAGCAACTCGGCCTCCATGGAGACCTCGGCGCGCGTGGTGTAGTCGTGCTTCTCGAGGAGTCGTTCGGCGGCCTCGCCGCAGACTTCCTCGACGCGGTAGGCCTCTTCGCGGGTCGCGTCCTCGAGGATTTCGTCGATGACCTCCATGTTGCGGCTCATGTCCGCGCCCTTTCGCCAGGCGGGGAGGTCGACGAAGACCTCGAACTCGGCGGTGTATACGATCGGCCGCTTGTCCTCGCGCGCGATCTTGACGAGCTTTTCGACGCCGGTGACGCCGACCTGGCTCAGGCCGACGGTGACGTCGGGGGACGTAGCCTGCACGTCCGGCAGTTGGTGACTCATTGGCCGCATTCAGGGTAGCAGGCGATTATGGCTTTCGGAAGCCGTAGTATACGGACGACGGCGTGGACGGCGGCGATTTTCGGCGGTCCGGCCTATCGATAGCGCTCGATCGCTCTTTAAGTGCTTCTGGTCACAAGGTGAAGATACGACGGGAGATCGCGGCTTCTCCGGATGCTATCCTACGGAGCGACAGCGTCGTTTCCGATCGGGCCGGCCACCGATCGCTCTTTAAGTGCTTCTGGTCACAAGGTGGAGCTACGAAGGGCTTTTCGGAGCGACGATCGAACTGGACAGCCGGCGCTCCGCCGGTCGATCGATGGTCCATTCATGACGTCCGTCCCACAGCAGGTTCACGAGACCGTCGCGGCACACCTGGACGCGATCGAGCGCCGCCACGACGTCACTGTCGCCTTCGCGGCCGCTCGCGGGAGCCACGCCTGGGGTGCGGCCGCTCCGGACAGCGACTACGACGTCGGGTTCGTCTTCGTGCCGACCGATCTGCGGGTCTACGTTCACCTCGACGGTCCGGACGACGTCATCACGTCCGATCGCGGCGAGTTCGAGTATCAGGGCTGGGACGTCCGGACTGTCGCCTCCCTGCTCGCGGACTCCAACGACGGCGCGATCGACCTGCTCCGGAGTCCGATCCGGTACCGGTCCGCGTACGACCCCGACGACCTTCGCGCGTACGTCGAGCGGACGTACAACCCGATCGACCTCTATCACGCCTGGCGCGGCATCGCGATGAGCAACTACCGGAAGTATCTCTCCGACCACCTGGTTCGTACCGACGACGCGATTTTTCCGATCGTCGAGGAGCGCGACGACGAGTACGTCGTCGAGACGGACGACGGACCGACGACGATCGATCGGGACGACGACCGATACGCCCAAACGCGGACGCGGCCGACGGTGAAGCGAAACCTCACGATCTGTCGGGCGGCGATGTCGGCCCGCTACCTGAAAGCGACCGGCGAGCGCGGGGGACACGACCTGCCGGCACTCGACGTCGGTCGGTTCCTGACGGAACAGGCACCGGCCGTCTTCGACGAGGATCGAATCGCCCTCGCGACGGACCTGCTCGAACGAAAACGACGCGGCGAGGGTGCGGCGACGATCGGCGACGCCGTCGGCCGCGAGTTCGCACGCCCGCCGAGGGAGATCGACCCCGCGATCCACGCGCGCGACGGCCCCGATCACGATCGACTTGACGCGTTCGTCGACGAGATGATCGGGGCGGTCCAGTGATCGAACGGTCGAGGTCGGCCCCCTTTAAGTGCTTCTGGTAACAAGGTGGAGCTATGACGGGAGAGACGGCAGTTCTCACTGACTCGCTTTTCGACTAGCCACGGTTTTCTCACGCCAGATAGCGCCCTCGTCGTCGATTCCGGTCCGGTTCGAACACGATCGTCCTTTACGTACTTCTGGTCACAAGGTGAAGATACGACGGGAGAGTCGGTCGTTCTCGTGGTCTCACCGCTCGACCAGCGACGCCGATCGCGCTCCCGGCACGTCGGCCACTTCGTCGCCGAGGCCGGGCCAGTTCGGGGCCAGTTCGGATCGAATTCGTCCACCGAGTCCGTTCGGGTCGATCCGTCTTTAAGTGCTTCTAGTCACAAGGTAGAGCTATGACGGGAGGACGGCGATTCTGGGGGATTCTTCGATCCGTAGCGACTGGACCGTTCCACGTGGCCGAGGCCGGCCAGTTCCCGATCGGCCTTTACGTACTTCTGGTCACAAGGTGAAGCTATGAAGGGCTTTTCGGCACACTCGATTCGGAAGCGACAGCCTCGCGTCCGGACCGCGTAATCGTCTGCGCGCGGTTGCGCGATTCTCGTGATCGCGGTCCGCGCGATCGGCACGAAGACGTATCACGAGGACTGTCAGTCCCGTCTAGAGGTCCGGGAAAACGAGCGAGCCTTTTTCCGTCTCCCTGTCCGAGCGGAACACGAGATGCAATACGACGGTGCCGACCCCGGGGCGGGCGGTGAGCAAGCGGTGGCCGTCGGTGAGGACTCCGACCGCCGTCTCGAGATGCGTCCCGGCTCCGGGTCGCTCTCGCGAGCGGAGGTCCAGCGGGACTCGACAGTCCGTCGATGGGGCGTCGTCACGCCGAGCGCGACCGTCATCGGGCGCGCGGAGTCGTCCGACGCGGATCTCTCCGAGAGTATCCGGCGACTCCACGACGAGCAGCACGGCGCGACGCCGGGGTACAGCGAACGCGCTCACCACCTCGATCGACTCCGGACGACCCAGGCGCTGTGTAACGCGCTCGATCTGACGCCGTGGCAGCGGGACCTCGCGCTGGGCGTGATGGACGAAATCGACCTCACGGAGTTCGGCAGCCAGCGGGCCATTCCGAAGGTCGCGCTGGTGGTGATCCGCCACGTCGTCGACGTCGATCGCCAGCGGTACTTCGGCCTCGACGACATCGACGCGCAGGCGCTCTCGCCCGATCGGATGGACGACCTGTTCGGTCAGTACCGCGCCCACGACATCACCGAGGAGACGGCGTTCAGGCGGCTCGCGGCCGAGTACGGGCTCGACACGACGAGCCTGAACCGGCTCCGACGCGTGCTGAAGGCCCAGCTCGAGGACGACCTTCCGGCCTACGGGCGGAACCCGTACCGGGATCCGAACCTCCCTGAATCGACGGGCGGCGATGCGACCGAACCCGAAGAGACGTAACTCGCTTCAGGTGGGAGAGCCGAATCCACGCTGGGACGACAGCGTCGCCCTTCTCATGCAGGAGGGCAGTTGAGGTTCCCTGCACACCTCAGTCGGCTATGACTGACGCAGTTATCGTCCTCGACATGCTGAACGACTTCGTGACCGGCGAGATCGCCGCCGAACGGGCCGAACGGATCATCCCGACGCTCCGCGACGAACTGCTCCCCAGCGCTCGTGAACACGGGATCCCGGTCATCTACGCGAACGATGCTCACCGGCCCGAGGACACCGAACTCGACGTCTGGGGCGAGCACGCGATGGCCGGCACGGAGGGTGCCGAAGTAATTTCGGAGCTCACTCCCACCGATGCGGACGACGTCTTCGAGAAGCGCTTCTACGACGCGTTCTACGGCACCGGTCTGGACGAGCACCTTCGAAGTCTGGGTGTCGATCGGATCGTCGTGACTGGACTCCATACGAACATGTGTGCACGTCACACGTCCGCAAGCGCGTTCTTCCGGGGCTACGACGTCGTTGCGCCAGCCGACTGCCTCGAGGCGTTCAGCGAGGAGGCCCATCAGGATGGACTGACCTACCTCGAGGACGTCTACGACGCCGAACGAACCACGAGCGAGGAACTCGTCGAGGCGTGGAAAACTGACGGATAAGTGGGATGCGGATCGACACTCGGCCCGGCACGATCCGCCAGCCTGACTGGCCCCCGTTCGTTCGTTCGAGGAGTGTCACTTTTGTCGCCAGCGCCGCTACTACCCGCCATGGTTTCGACCTCTTCGGACTCCGAGTCGCTCGTACTCTACGCCGACTACGTCTGTCCGTTCTGTTACCTTGGGAAGCGATCGCTCGAACAGTATCGCGAGAGCCGCGACGAGCCGCTCGCGATCGACTGGCGGCCGTTCGACCTCCGGCGCGGGAAGCGCAGGCCGGACGGCTCGATCGACCACGACGTCGACGACGGGAAAGACGAGGACTACTTCGCGCAGGCGCGGGAGAACGTCCGTCGACTCCAGGACGAGTACGGCGTCGAGATGGCCCAGGAGATCGCGGTCGAAGTCGACTCGCTGCCGGCCCAGCAGGCCTCGTGGTACGTCGAGAACACTTACCCCAGGGAGTGGGCCGACTTCGACGCGGCGATCTACGAGGCGCTCTGGCAGGACGGCCGCGACATCGGCGACGTCGAGGTGCTGGCCGACCTGGCCGCGGACGTCGGACTGCCCGTGGACGAAATCCGGGACGCGATCGACGACGACGGACTCCGGGCGGAACTCGAGGAGCGCTTCGACGCGGCACGGGAGCAACGCATCACCGGCGTCCCGACGTTCGTCTACGAGGGGCAGGCCGCCCGCGGCGCGGTACCGCCGGCCCAGCTCGAGCGACTGATCGACGGAACGTGAGCACTGATCGACGGAACGTAGCCGACGCCGATCGGCGCGCCTGAGCCGACCTACTCCAGCTTTTCCAGGCCGTCGAAGAAGTTCACCTGCGGACCGACCAGCCGGACCGGCTCGTCCGCGATCGAGACGGAGACGGTCGCGGGCGGCGAGAGTTCTCGTCTGTTCCGCCCGTCGCTGATCGCGTAGGCAGTCTCGGCGTCGGTGACTCGCAGGGAGAGCGTGGCGTCGCGGTCCACGACGAGCGGCGGCATCGACTCCGGGGCGGCCATCTGCGTGACGACGAGGGCCTCTGCGGTGGGGTGGACTAGCGGCCCGCCCTCGCTCAGGTTGTAGGCGGTCGATCCCGTCGGCGTCGCCACGAGGACGCCGTCGGCGTGGCTCTCGGTGTACCGATCGCCATCGACGCGAATCTCGACGGTCGCGCCGCCGCCGTGGCCGCGGCGGGGGCCGTGGACGACGACCTCGTTGAGGGCGGGTTCGAGCGCCCAGTCGTCGCCGGTCGCCTGCAGGCGGGCGAGGGTCCGTCCCGGGCGATCCTCGCCCGCACGGAGGTCGGCGACGAGGTCGGTCACGACGGTCACCGCGTCGGCGGGGGCGACGGCGTTGAGGAAGCCGACTTCGCCGAGGTTGACCCCGAGAACCGGCGTTTCGCCGACCTCGCGGGCGACGAACAGCAGGGTCCCGTCGCCGCCGATACTCACGACGAGGTCGCGCTCGCTCATCGCGGCGACCGGGACGGCGGGGCGATCGATCGCCGCGCCAGTGGCCTCGTCGACGACGACGGAGGCCGTGCCGTCGTCGATCGCCTCGGCGATGGTCGCGGCCAGTTCCTGTGCGCGCTCGTTGTCCCGCTGTGCGACCAGTCCGACGTCGACGTCCATCGGTGGCGGATAGCCCTCCCGCACTCAAAAAGGTCTGCTTCGAGCCCCGACGGCAACAACATTCATCTGGATGGGCCGCTACGACGTACCTGAACTGTCCCGCGAGGACACCGCACACCCCCGTATGGAACGTTTCCCTTCGATGCCGATCGTCCCCTGCCGTCGCTTCCCACCGGCGCGTGGCGTCACGGTCGCCGAACCCGCGAGTCGTCTCGCCCGGGCCGGACCACGGCGAGGTGAGTCGCCGTGAGTGACGACGCCGACGACTGGTTCGAACGCGCGCTCGAGGGGGACGGCGAGGAGGCCGACGCGGCGGCCGCCGACGAGCCAGCCCCGGGTTCGGCGGCGATCGATCGCGACGACGATCCGGATCGGGGCCCGGACCCGGACACCGACGACGCCACGGTGGACCGGGACCGCGATCGGGCGCTCCCGATCGGCGAGGACGCCGACACCGCGGTCGGGACGCCGGGGACGGCGGATCTCGACGGGGGCCTCTCACCGGACGATCTCGACGGGGAGTCCGGGTCGGATCTGGAACCGACCACCGACGACGCGAGCGGGTCGGCCGACGCCGACGACTCGCTGTTCGACGAGGGCTTTGGCGACGCGCTGCAGGACGCACCCGCGATCGGCGGCGACGACCCCGAGGGTTTCTCGGACGTCGACTTCGGGCTGGCGGGCGGCGAGGAACCCGACTTCGACGCGGACGTGGAGTCCGATCTCCCCCGTCTCGAACTCGGTATCGACGGCCTCGATCGGATGATCCAGGGCGGCGTTCCGGAGCGATCGCTGATCGTCGCGATGGGGAGCGCCGGGACGGGCAAGACCACGTTCGGCCTCCAGTTTCTCGACTACGGCCTCGAGCAGGGCGAAAACGCGGTGTTTATCACGCTCGAGGAGAGCCGCGATCGCGTCATCGACAGCGCAATCGAGAAGGGGTACGCGTTCGACGAGTACGTGGCCGAGGGCCGACTCGCCGTCGTCGACGTCGATCCGGTCGAGATGGCCAACAGTCTCGCGTCGATACGCACCGAACTCCCGGCGCTCGTCGAGGAGTTCGGGGCCAGCCGACTCGTGCTGGACTCGGTCTCCTTGCTCGAGATGATGTACGAGGACCGGGCGAAACGGCGCAACGAGATCTACGATTTCACCCGGAGCCTGAAGGAGGCGGGAGTCACCGCCCTGCTGACCAGCGAAGCGTCCGAGGAGTCGCCCTACGCCTCCCGGTACGGGATCGTCGAATACCTCACGGACGCGGTCTTCGTCCTGCAGTACGTCCGCCCCGACGACTTCCGCGAGACGCGACTGGCCGTCGAGATCCAGAAGATCCGGGACGCGAACCACTCCCGGGAGAAGAAACCCTACGAGATCACCGGCGAGGGAATCTCCGTCTACCAGCAGGCGAACCTGTTCTGATCGCGGCACGTCGTCTCGATTCCCTCGGCGGGACGGCGGATCGCCAGGATGGCGAGCCGGCATATCGCCAGAACGCCGGGCCGGCACATCGGCATCGCGGAGCGTCGTCCGTAGTGGAGCGTTTCTGCGCACACCCGCACAGTAATCCGGTGTTGGCGTTCCGTTCGCGGCCCATACTTTTGCGGACAGCGTCGTCAAGGGGTCCGTATGGCCGAACGGACGACAGCCGACGAGACGATGACGCGATCGGAACTCGCAGCGTACCTCGCGTCCCTCGGCGACGAGTTCGAGGGCGGCGGCGACGAGATCAACGTCACGGTCGGGAACAAGACCGTCGATCTCAACCCGCCAGAGAGCGTCAGCGTCTCCGTCGACGTCGTGGAACGATCGTCGATGCTGCGGGGGAACCGCGAGACGATCACGATCGAACTGAACTGGAAGCCCTGAATTCATGTCTGTCCTGGCCGTCTCCCTCGCGTTCGTCGTCAGCCTCCTCGTCGGAACGATCGCGATCCTGGCCGGCGTGCGCCTCGTCGTCGACAGCGACGCCGGCGTCACGAACGCCGCGTTGACCGCCCTCATCGGCGCGCTCGTCTGGGCGGCCGCGAGCTACTTCGTCGGCTGGATCCCGCTTCTGGGCGTCCTCCTGATGCTCGTCGCCTGGGTCGGCGTCATCAACTGGCGGTATCCCGGCGGCTGGGGGACCGCCGCCGCGATCGGGTTCGTCGCGTGGATCGTCGCGGTGGGCCTCGTCTACGCGCTTGCCGTCGTCGGGATCTTCGCGCCCGACGCGATCGGCGTCCCGGGCGTCTGAGCCGCGGGTCCCCGGCGTCTGAGCCACGGGGGCTTGCCGGGTCGATCTCGACGCCCGTTCTCGATCGGCGTCGCGTTGCCCCAGCGCTCTCATCCGCGTCCGCACCGTCCCCGAGTTCCCGGGCCGGGGGAACGATGAGAAGGGCTTTCCCCCCGGCGGCCGGACTGCCGATCGTAACGCGATGTACGAGACGATCCTCTATCCGACCGATGGGAGCGAGCACGCGGCGACCGTTCTCGATCACGCGATCGACGTCGCCCGGACCCGGAACGCGACCCTCCACGTCCTCTCGGTGGTCGACGACCGCGCGTTCCTCGTGCTCGACGACGAGCGCGTCGAGCAGGTTCGCGCCGAACTCCAGGAGACCGCCCGCGAGGCGACCGACGCGGCCGCGACGCGTGCCGCCGACCACGACGTCGAGACGGTGACGGCGATCGATACCGGGAACCCCGCCGAGTGCATCGTCGACTACGCCGACGCGGCCGACGCCGACCTGATCGTGATGGGGACCAGCGGCGACGAATACGAGCGCAACGTCGTCGGCAGCGTCTCCCAGCGGGTCGTTCGCGAGGCTCCCGTCCCCGTTACCACCGTCGGTCCCCACGTGTAAACTCGATCGACCCGGTCCCGACGTGTCGGCGCTCGAATCAGTCGCTGGTGCCGATACACACGGTTTGATGTATCCCCCGACAGTAACGACGGAGAGATGCGTCGTTCGATCGTGATCGGGGCCGTGTTGCTCGCACTCGCGTTTCTGCTCGTCGGCGGTCCGTCGCTGTTGCTGTCGATCTCGACGGATCAGACCGCACCCGACGCGCCAACCGAGTCGCCGTCCGAGCGGGAATCGACGCCGGAACTCGTCGCGCCCGACGACTCCGAGAGCCGTTTCTGGGAGTATCTCAGTCCTCAGCAGGAGTTCCAGAAGCGGAGCCCGATCAACGTGATCGTCCGGGGCGACGTCGAGGACGTCGAGCGGATACTGGTCGACGCCGATGCCGGCGGGGACTGGTCCGAGATCGACGAGTCGGAAGAGGAAGCGCTGCCGGAAACCTACTCGCTGACCGGTGGCAACGCCTCCGAGAACGAGACGCGATCGGTGAACGGAACGCTCGACGCCGGGGCGACGAACGACTCGGCGGAGAACGCGACCAACGAGACGGAAACCGACCCGCCAGGTCCGCTCCCGGATCTGGACTGGGGCGAAGCCGACGGCGGCACCCGCTACGCCTACGTGGACCCCGGTCCGAACGAGAGCGGGTACTGGACGACCGAGACCCGCCAGCTCGAGGATGGCGACTACTACGGACACCGATACCACATCCGGCTCTACGAGAGTCCCAACGAGGAGGACAACTGGGTCATCATGCAGACCCACTCCGAACACTTCGACTGGTTCACCCTCCGGCACCGCGTTCACGGCTCGCAGGACGCCCAGACCAAGATCGAGGCCGACTTCATGGAACACCCGCGGATCGACGTTCAGGACGACGTGCGACGCGTGTATCTCGACAACAGGAACTCCGCCGACGCCGACGGCTGGGCGACCGTCGTCGAACTCGCCGGACTGCTCGTCGTGCCCGCGCTGGTCGGCATCAGAGCCAGCAGGCGCACGGGGAAGACGCCCGGCGAAACCGGGGACACGGACGAGCGCATCGCCCAGCAAACCCCGGACGTGATCGACGACCACCTCACCGACGTCGACCGCCAGCGACTCGCCGCCGCCTACGCTCGCCTGGAGGCCGGTCACATCCTCCTCGTCTTTACCATCCTGGCGCTGTACCTCGGCGTCCGAATGGGCGGACTCGTCCTCGAACGGTACGCCGGGTTCCTCACGCCCCACCAGATCGCCGCGTTGCTGTACCCGGTGGTCGGGGTCGGAATTCCGATCGCGACATACCTGATCGCGCGCGGGCTCACGCGCCGACTCGACGCCGCCGTCGTCGCCGCGGGCTCGCTCGCGGTCGCGATCTGGCTCGACTACAGCCTGCTCGGCGTCAGTGCGCTGCCCGTGGGTGTCGTCCTCCAGCGGATGCTCGTCGTCGTCGCGCTCGGGCTGATCGCCGGCGGCGCGGCCAAGCGGGCCGCTCGGAGTTCGAAGTTCAACGACATGCTGCTGGTCGGGACCGTGCTGTGGGTGCTGGTGCTCGTCGGAACGCTGTTCGGCTACCTGTGACCGATCGTCGGGAACGCTGTGGTGCGCACTCCAGTTCCGTCAATACGAGCCGTCGTATCACGTTGATACGGGCCCTGATGATTTCTTAGCCGCTGTCCAGACCTCACACTGGCACAACGAACGTCGAGATTACTACAACAGTACGATCCGGGTTCCATAGCGGATCGTCAGAACGCCCTCTACCGTATATGGGTTGGCGGACTCTCCGGGAACGGGGAGCGGAGGGCTTAAATCCGTCCAACGGAATGCTTCGCTTGCGGAGCGCGCGGTTGGTCCAGTGGTAGGACAACTGCCTCCCACGCAGTTAGCCCGGGTTCAATTCCCGGACCGCGCACTTTTCACAGATCCATCCGAGCCTAACTTCTCCGTTTTCAGCGTAACCTCTCCGCGGAGTCGGAATCGAGTTCTGTACTCTGGAACAGGCCCGATTCCCGTAGATGTCGGTCTGCATTTCGAAGTCGGCCTCTGCACCTTCCGGAACGGTCGACACAGTGAATGATCGGGTTATTTGATGGAATGGTTGCAAGTGGCCACTATATGTCAACCGAGTATACGGAGCAAGATTGTATATCGTCGCTCCGAGAAGCAGCGCTGAAGTTGGAAAAGTCCCCGACTCAAGCGGAATATAGGAACCTTGACCTTTCGCCGTGCGTAACACACATTTGTGACATAGTGGGTAGCTGGAACGAAGCCAAACGTGCCGCCGGCATTGAGACGTACGATCAGGTCGGAGAAGCGTAGACCACGTTCCGCTCTACCCAGATTCAAACGGCTATGTGCGATGGGTACATACGCATAACGGAGAGCAAACCGAGGTTAGCGTTCATCGTCTCCTTGCGGTGTCTGAATTCGGTTTCGACGCTATAGAAGACAAGCAGATACACCACAGAGTGCCGATCCCCTGGCTCAACACTCCGGATAATATCTTGGAGCTAACAAAACGTCAACACCTTGCTCTACATATCCTCATGGAAGATTTCGACGTGACTCTGGAGTAACTGGAAATAGGGCTACTTCAGTCAGTGCTGGAGATGCTGCTGGTGAGCGATTCCTGTGCGGTGCCGACAGTATTCGTGTCCGTTCGGGATCGCGTCCTCCGTCCCCGAAAACCGATTGTTCGGTCACTTTTTTCCCGTAGGGAGTGTCTATTAGTCCGATCGACCCGTACGGTCGGTCGATGCTTGACCTTCGGTTCTCGGAGGCGGAACTGGAACAGCGACGCGAACACATCACCGACTTCGTCCGCGGGCAGGTCGAGGCCGCCGGCGCGTCGGGCGTCGTCCTCGGGCTCTCGGGCGGGATCGACAGCACGCTCGTGGCCTACCTCGCGGTCGACGCGCTCGGTACCGAGAACGTCCACGGGCTCGTCCTCCCCGGCGAGGTCAGCCGCGAGGCCAACATGAGCGACGCCGAACGGGTCGCCCGCGACCTCGAGATCGGGTACGACGTCATCGAGATCGACCCGATCGTCGACGCCGTGGTTGCCGCCTACCCCGACGCGGAGGGCGATCACGAAGCGGTCGGAAACGCCCGCGCCCGCGTTCGGGCAGTCCTGAACTACCTCGTCGCCAACCACGAGAGCCGTCTCGTGCTGGGGACGGGCAACCGGAGCGAGGCCGCGGTCGGCTACTTCACCAAGTACGGCGACGGGGCCGTCGACTGCCACCCGATCGGGAACCTCTACAAGGGACAGGTCCGCCAGCTCGCCCGTCACGTGGGCGTCCCCGAGGAACTCGCGGCCAAGACCGCCACCGCGGAACTGTGGGCCGACCAGACAGACGAGGACGAACTGGGAATCAGCTACGAGACGCTGGACTCGATCCTCGTGACCCACGTCGACGGCCCGCTGTCGGTCGCCGCAACCTGCCGGCTGCTCGACGTCGACGAGGAGACGGTCGAACGCGTCCGCCGGATGTACGAGCGGAGCGAGCACAAACGACGGGTTCCGCCAGCGCCCGATCCGTTGCACTGAATGGATGCGCTGGCGTCAGCGTCTCTCCTCGCGCCACTCGTCTTCGAGGAGGCCGTACCAGTAGACGTCCTGGTACTCGCCGTCGATGAACTCCGCGTCGCGATGGACGCCTTCACGGGTGAAGCCGAGCGATTCCAGAAGTCGCCGTGACGGCTCGTTGAACTCGAACACGCGCGCGGCGATCCGGTGTAGCCGGAGCTGGTCGAATCCGTAGCCGGCGACGAGCGTCGCCGCTTCGGTGCCGTACCCCTGACCGTGGTGGTCGGGAGCGACCCAGTAGCCGATCTCCGCCGATCCGGTCTCTCGATCGAGGGCGTGGAGGCCGATCGTCCCGACCGGCTCCGCGTCGACGGCGATCAGGAGCTGTACCCCGTCGTCCTCGCAGACGACGTTCTCGTAGAACTCCCGCTCCTGCTCCGCGGTGACGGGGTTCGATCGGCCGATCGCCCGCCAGATGCGCGGGTCGTTGATCTGGGTCTGCAGGAACTCGAGGTCCTCCTCCTCGATCGTTCGGAGCGCGACGCCGTCGCCGTCGAGAAACACGGGACCGGGCGTGACCTCCTCCTCGCCGTAAACGGAGAGGGATCAAAGATCCCTCAGGCAGTCGGGCTACGCCCGGCGACGGCGAGGTCGTCCGAGAGAGCGAAGCTCTCTCGTGATCACGAAAGATCTCCGATCTTTCGAACGACTTCCCACGGAACCGCACCGCTGAGTTGGGATATTTGCTGGTTCGTAACCCGGTCGGCATGACTGGGCTACTGGCGGGGCCACACCGCCGTTACTCCTATCCCGACATGGGACTCGGAGTTATCTTGACCAAGACACCACAGCGGTTCGAGAGGGTGTCTCGAACATGCTGGTTCTCGGAGTCCCGATATTGTGCATTTGAGTGGCGGTGTGACCGCCTCGGTGTATATCATTCTACGCTCCGTTTCTACTTAAATATCCGTATTGCTGCTGGACAGTGTTTGTATCGGCGTTGTCGGATTCACGCCCGTCCTCAGAACGCTTCGCGTTCTGATGTGCGAACGAGAGCTTCGCTCTCGTCAACGCCGTGAACGGCGGGATTCTCTCCTCGAAGTAAGATAGCTTATCGATCCGAGCCGACGGAGAAGAATCGATCTGTGGTGTGCTATTTAGTCACACGATCGCCGTCCGTCCGTCCGATCGCGCGACTCCCGTTCCCGGCGATCGCTCCAGGTCGGTGGGGCGATCGGTCGACGGCGTCGAGTGGCTACTCCAGCACGGCGTCGATATCGTCCGCGTGGGCCGCCACGAGATCGCCGAACACCTGGGCCTCGTGTCGCTCCTGGGTGGCCCGCTCGCGATCGTCCCGCAAGCGCCGTTTGAGCACCGCGAGCGCGTCGTGTGCGTTGTCGGCGATCTCCTCGGCGACCGATCGCGGATCGTCCTCGATCCGGGAGATGAGCCCCATTCGCCGGGCCTCCTCGGCGTCGATCACTCGCCCCGACAGCGCGAACTCGAGCGCGTCGCCCTCGCCAATCACCCGCGGCAGGCGGACGGTGCCGCCCCACGCGCCGAACAGGCCGAAGGTGACGCCGGGTTCGCCGTACGTCGAGTCGGGCGTCCCGACGCGGACGTCACAGGCCAGCGCCAGTTCGAGCCCGCCACCGCGTGCGGGACCGTCGATTCCCGCCACGACGATCGCCGGCGAGTCCTCGATCGTCCGGGCGACGCGCTGGCCCAGCCGGGCGAACTCCGCGGCCCGGTCGCGGTCGCCGTCGAGATCGCCGACGACCTCGAGGTCGGCACCGGCACAGAACGCCGGGCCGCGTCCCTGGAGGTAGATCACCGCTTCGTCCGCGTCCGCGATCGCCGCCTCGAGCGCCTCCAGCCCCGCGACTGTCAGCGCGTTGCGCGCGTCGGGCCGGTCGAGCGTGACCGTCCGGATCGATCTCCGGTCGTCAGTATCGATCGTTATCATATCCGGACCCTCTCTGGCACTTTCCAAAGGTCTTTGCGTGCTCCGTCGTAACCCCCCGGTAATGGACCAGGCCGACAACTGTCGGCGTGCCGCCGCCGAGGCCGTCGCGGACGTCGAACCGCCCCGGTTGCACGACCGCATCGACGCGGTGCTCGACAGTGCATCGATGCTCCCCGGGGTCCTCACCCTCGAAAGCGCCGCCGCAGTCGCCCCCGAGACGACCGGTGGGCTCGATCCGGCGCTCGATCACGGACACGACGGCGCCGTCGAACCCAGCGCACAGACCGGCGGCCCCGCCAACGATCCGTCCGACGACCCGACGGAGGCAGTTCTCACCCACGCCGCGGGCGTACAGCTCATCTACGAGGGACTCCGGCTGACCCGATCGCTCTCTCACGATCCGCCGTGGGCCGACTCCGACGACGCCGCCGAGGACGGCGACCTGACGATCCTCGCCGCCGACATCCTCGTCGCCCGCGGGTTCTACCTCCTCGCCCGGACCGACGCCGCCGGCAAGGCGGTCCGGACCGTCCAGGCGTTCGGCCGCGACCAGACGCGCCGCGACGCCGCCGCTCGCGACGAGCAGGACCCCGACGCCGCGTTCGGCCACGACGACCCCACGGACCCCGCGTCGATCGACGCCAACCTCGAACGCGACGTCCTCGAACTCGCCGTCCTCGCCGGGGCCGCCGCCGTCGACGAGACGCCCTCGACGCGGTTGCTCGGGATCGCCGACCAACTCGCCGACACCGTCGGCACTTCCCTCCCGGCGGCCACCGACTGCCTGGCCCGCTTCGAGACGCCACCCGACCGATCGATCGACGATCCGACCACCGATCGGGCGACCTCGGCGACCGATCCATGATGGGGTGGAATCGCCTGACACGGCACCCGTAGATGGAAAGCAATATAACCCGTGGCGCCACTCCATCTGAATGTGGTGCCTGGGTAGCTTAGCGGTAAAGCGCGTCCTTGGTAAGGACGAGAGCCCGGGTTCAAATCCCGGCCTAGGCTCTTATATGCGGAACAGGCGCGATACCACGGTGGTTACGCCGTGGATACGCGCCGTCACTCCTGAAACTTCCTCCCGTCAGGAGCATAGTCCGAGTTTCCAATCCCAACGTTCGAGTCAAAAGACACCCCGCATAATGACAAGGTCTGGTCGGAACGGGGCGGATTCCGAACGACCTTCAGAGGCGGTCTACCCGCCAGTTCAATGAGACAGTATCCGAAACGTCGACGCGGTGAACGCGAATCCTCGAAGGGTTCGTCTCGTGCCCGTCGGTCGAGCAAGCCCGACGATACCTCCGAGTCCGTCGACGTGTCAGCGACTCCCTGCTGGCAAAAACAACAGCGGGAAGTCACCGACGCCGAGGATAGGAGTAACGGCCACCTGGCGTGGCCAGACAGCCACCGACCACCACGAATGGGTTAGACGCGAACGCCCGTGAAGTGGCGGGGTCATGGTTGCAAACCTGAAACTCCCACCGCTCGGGATTCCTGCGTCTTCAGGCGCGGGAGGATGTCAACGGAAGTGTAACGAAGTTCTTCACGGCAACGTTCGTGTTGCACCACGTACAACGCGGATCCATCTCGTTAGCGGAGACGATCGACGAGTGGTTCGATCTGGAGTACGCCGAGAACGTGAGTGTCAGGATGCTCCTGAACCATACCAGCGGCGTTCCGAGTTACACCGAGGATGCGAGGTGGCTGAGCCGGTCTTTCGGTCAACCGGTGAGACGGTGGCAGCCGGAGGAACTCGTCGACGTGATTCGGGACAAACCGCTAAAATTCGACCCCGGTTCTGACCACGAGTACTCGAACACGAACCACGTGCTGTTGGGTCTCATCCTCGAACGGGAGACAAACACCTCGTATCAGGAGCTAGTTCGGAGTCTCGTACGTGACGAGTTCGACTACGATCGAACGTATTATCTCGACTACCCCGACGATGCGCCGATTGCCAACGGGTACGACGAATCCATAATCGGATTCGGCCGTTGGAATCTCACGGGATTCCGAAGGTCGCTCGAAACGGGCGGGTATGCCGCCGGTGGAATCCTTTCGACAGCTCCGGATGTAGCCCGCTTCGTCCGATCGGTATTTACCGGTACAGTTCTGGGCGACGACGTACTCAGAGAAATGCAGACGTTCGTCGACGCACCCGACGAGGATGTTCCGGAGCAACAGGGCTACGGCCTCGGTATTCGACACTTGCAGATCGACGGTGAGGACGTCTTCGGACACACTGGGACGATTCCTGGCTACTCAGCGATCGCGATGCACCACGAGAACCCACAGTACACGATCGCCGTCTTGAGCAACGTCTCGACGATCGACCAGGCGGCTGTGTACAGTTCTCTCCAGGAAGTTCTCTTCGAGGAGGTGTACTGATTCGACGTGCGGCCTATAGTAGCCACTGAAAGTCACTGCACACCTGATCGCAGGACGGCTTAGCGATCAGTGTGTAACTCGTTTCAGTGGCTACTATCCTTCGGGAATCCCTGACTCTATTGAAAGCCGCAGAAATTTGCGAGACGCTGGCAAAATTACAAAAGCACAATCACTGTGACTACCACCTCAATCAGTTGGAAAGTGAGTGACTACGTGTCTACTCCTGTTGCCCTCTAAGAGACGTCCTTACCGCAGTAGTTCGCTTCTCTCCGACATCCGGGAGTACTTACGTGCGGAGCGCGGTTGTTCACCTAACCGAAAGAGGCGCTGTCCTCGACGCGGCAGGGACCGAACGTTTGATTTTGGGATCTAAGGGCGCGATCGACTCGCCCGCTCACATTTTCGAACGTTTGCGTTCACGAAGGCGGCCGTTCCGGCTGCGCGGCCGTGTCGTCCGGATTGCTATGATCGGGTCTACCAATGGAAATTGAAATTGCGACGATTGGCGGATACGAGGAAGTCGGCCGGCAGATGACTGCCGTCCGCGCCGGTACCGACATCGTGATCTTCGACATGGGGCTGAACCTGTCGAAGGTCCTCATTCACGATAACATCCGAACGGAAGGAATGCACAGTCTCGACCTGATCGACATGGGTGCGATTCCTGACGATCGAGTCATGAACGACCTCGAAGGTGACGTACAAGCGATCGTTCCGACGCACGGGCACCTGGATCACATCGGGGCGATCAGCAAACTCGCTCATCGATACGACGCACCAATCGTCGGGACACCGTTCACGATCGAGCTCGTGAGCGACGAGGTCGAGGAAGAGCAGAAGTTCGACTTCGACAACGATCTCGTCAAAATGGAGGCCGGCGAAACGATGACGATCGGTGACCACGGCTGTGAACTCGAATTCGTCAACGTCACCCACTCGATCATCCAGGCGATCAACCCGGTCCTGCACACGCCCGAGGGTGCGATCGTCTACGGACTGGACAAGCGGATTGACCACACCCCGGTCATTGGCGACCCGATCGATATGGATCGCTTCCGTGAGATCGGTCGGGAGGGCGTTCTCTGTTACATCGAGGACTGTACAAACGCGAACAAGAAAGGCAGGACTCCCAGCGAGAACGTCGCGCGAGAACACCTCCGAGACGTCCTCTACAGCATGGAGGACTACGACGGGGCAATCCTCGCGTCAACGTTCTCCAGCCATATTGCCCGGGTCAAATCGCTCATCGAATTTGCACGAGATATCGGACGGACGCCGATCTTGCTCGGACGATCGATGGAGACGTACTCGGGGACCGCGAAGCGGATCGGCGTCGATTTCCCATCGGACGTCGAGATGGTTGGCTACCGCCGCTCCATCGAACAGACCCTGGAACGGATCATGAACGACGGCAAAGAAAACTTCCTGCCGGTCGTCACGGGCCATCAGGGCGAACCGCGGGCACTCCTCACGCGAATGGCTCGTGGCGAAACCGCGTTCGAACTCGAACCCGGCGACAAGGTGGTCTACTCCGCACGCGTAATTCCCGAACCGACCAACGAGGGGCAACGCTATCAAGCGGAGAAATTGCTCGGCATGCAAGGGGCGCGCGTCTACTCCGACATTCACGTCTCGGGCCACCTCTGCCAGGAGGGACACTACACGATGCTCGATGCGCTTCAACCGGAGAACATCATCCCTGCACACCAGGACCTCCGCGGATTCTCGGGATACGTGGATCTCGCATCCGATCGAGGATACACACTTGGGCGGGATTTACACCCCACGTCGAACGGGAACATCATTCAAATAAACTGAATCGCCTCGCACACCGTTTTGACGAGCGGTAGTACGGGAGCCAACCGTCGAAAGTTCGCAAAAAATAGCGGGAGATAGATTTGAACCACGCCGAGACGTGCTCACTTCGTTGTGCGCGTCTCGTCTGGTTCAAACTACCGCCGTGCTATACTTGCCGCTCGCGGCAAAAGTATAGCGGGAGATAGATTTGAACTATCGATCTGCGGGTTATGAGCCCGCCGGAATCTCCTGGCTATCCCATCCCGCTACCCACACGTCTTTGACGGCCACGATTAAGGGTTGTTATTCGCTCGGTGTCCGCGGAAAACGTACTGCGCCGAAGCCAGGATGACCCACAACGTCGCACGCGTCTTCGACGAATTCGCCACGGTGATGTCAGGGGAACCGGAACGTCTCCAGATTCTTCGGCTGGTGGGTCCGAATATTGTGTTTCTGGTACAATGCCGAAGAGAGTTGGTCCGTCGCCTGCTCGTCCCCGTGGACGCAGAGAATCCGTTCCGGACGCGGGTTCATCTCCTCGACGTACTGTTCGAGTCCCTCTCGATCCGCGTGCCCGGAGAACCCACTTACAGATTCGATTCGGCAGTGCAACGTGAGATGGGTGCCCTCAAGCGTGACATCTGTGCGACCGCTTTCGATTCTACGACCGAGCGTTCCTTCAGCCTGATAGCCGACGAACAGGAGTGTGTTCTCCGAATCCGGACCGAGTAACTCTATCCAGGACATAATCGGTCCCCCAGTCACCATCCCTGAAGTCGAGAGGATGATCGAAGGCTCGCCACTCGCAATCTCCTCGCGCATCGGCTGTCCGCCGTCAACCTGCTGGAACTGGTCAGCTATGAACGGGTTTTCGTCCTCGTGGAGGATACGTTGACGCAGTCCGTCGCGGAGATACTCTGGATACGCCGTGTGGATTGCGGTCGCTTCCCGAATCATCCCGTCGAGGTAGATCGGCATCGTGGGGATCTCGTCCTCCCGCATCGCCTCTTCGAGAACCAACATCAGTTCCTGCGATCGACCCACGGCGAACGCGGGGATGACGACCGTGCCATCCCGATCGTACGTCTCTCGAATGATCTGTCGAACCCGCGCTTCGCTCTTTTCGGTATCCGTCTGATAGTCGTTTTGGCGGCCGTACGTGGATTCTAGAACCATCGCTTCGGCTCGGGGGAAATTGTTGACGGCACCGTTGAACAGCCGCGTCGGTTCGTGGTGGATGTCACCAGAGAACACGAGGTTGTAGAACCCATCTCCCACGTGGAAGTGAGCAGTTGCGCTACCCAGGATGTGGCCCGCGTTGTGCATCGTCAACTTGATATCCGGTGCGATATCGGTGACGTCGCCGTATTCGACCGGGATCGTTCGTTTGATCGCTTGGCGGACTTGTTCGCTCGAATACGGCGGCGTCCGACCCTCTTTCGACGCTACGTCGAGGTAGTCGAGTTGCAGCAGTCCCATCAGGTCTCGCGTGGGTTCCGTCGTGTAGATCGGCCCGTCGTAGCCGTACTTGAACAGCAGGGGAAGCAACGCACTGTGATCGAGGTGAGCGTGCGTGAGGACGACAGCGTCGATCTCTGTTAGCGGCATCGCTTCCGGAACGTGGAGGTACGGAACTTCTCCTTCGGCACCTGGTTTGTCCCCACAGTCGATGAGGACGCGGGTGTTCGGTGTGTGAAGGACGAAGCTCGCACGACCGACTTCTCGACAGCAGCCGAGCGTCGTTACTCGAATCCAGTCAACGTCCTTCTCCGGACTGCCATGGATTTGTTGCCCAACGTCTGCGAGGAAGTCGCGTCGCTCCGCTCGTTCCTGCGTGAGGTAATTCCGGACGTTCTCGACCGTCGAAGACTCCATCGGCGGCGTCCGGACGACTTCCGGATGCCACCCTACGTTTTTCGTGATTTCGCGGATCGTACTCCCCCGTTGGCCGATCACTAGTCCCGGTTTCTCGGCTTCGATGAGTACTTCGCCGGTCGTCGGATGGAACTCGAGGTCGCGTATGGTCGCCTCGTCAGGGACGACATCGTGAATGACCTGTTCGGCTTCTTCGATGCTCGAATGTGTTCCCGAAACTGGTCGAATAGTGACTCGTTTTCGCAGTGATCGAGCGAGCTGACCGAGAAGATCACTGTCCTCTGCGAACTTCTGAGCCGTCTCGGTATAGATAACGAGATCGGGGCCTTCGAACTGTACGTCAGTAACGTCAAGATGCGAGGGAACTTCGTCTCTCACGCGCTCGTGCAAGTCGGAATGGGTCGTGTCGTCGCTCATAGATAGGCTCGCCGTCTCCCGGTGATCGCGTACGTCCCGCCAATAGACCGACTCTCCAGAATCGTACAAGGAGAATCGGTTATCCAGATACGCGAAGCAGGCTAACGAACTGGTAGTAGTGACTTTGTCAGGGGAAATAAAAAACTTCGCACCGCATAGTGCGCCCCATGACACCAAGACACACAATAGTAACCGTTAATCCCGAACGCGACACGCTCTACGACCTCGGCTACTCGTTCGCTCGTTTCGTCGAGATCGAACTCGCGGACGATTTCGCCGTCACGGGGGAGGGGTTGCAGTAATTCCTCTCCGTCCGTCGGTCCCTCTCGATCCGCTACTCCGACGTGATGGCCGCCATCTCGTGTTCGGTAGACAGATCTCTTCCCGGAAAGTTTCCGGCGCTTTGCCGTTGGCTTCCCCTCTACCTCGACGATATCGAGTGCGAAATCGATCGGATCGGCCTTACTGATGTAGCCGCCGACGCCGAATCCCGTGGCGCACTCGCGGTGTTCACGCATTGCTTCCGGCGTGATCCCGCCACTGACGAAGATATCGACGTCGTCGTACCCGCGTGCATCGAGTTCCCAGCGGACTTCACGAACGATGTGTTCGAAACACCGCGCCGAGATTCAGTCGTGTTGAGGCGGACGCTGTCGAGACTATCAGCGGGGGTGTCGGCGACTCGAAGGACCTCATCAACTTCGTCGGAATCGGTATCACAGAGCGTCACTCGGGTCACATCCGCATCGTCGGCCTCATTGAAAGCCTGCCACACCGCTTCTTGATTTCTCTTTCCGATCTACACGAATTCTCAGTAGTTCTGAAGACCGTCGTTCAAATTCGGCCGCCGTTCACGGCCCGGGGTCTTATCGTTTTGTTGATAGCAACGGGTTGAACCGCGAGTCTCGCGGGCAAAAGACGTACCAAATCGATCGAAGGTCTGGAAAATAACTGCCGAGAACGGCGTGCTGAATATGGAGGAAGCGTAGTTCGAAACCCGTGTGGCCCTAACTATCGGAAAATTTATGAGTATGTGTGAGATACGCGCTTCGAGTTCGGCAGTCACCGAACGTGACCTGTCAGAACCAATGTGGACGTCTCAGAGGACGTATCCAGCGGCAGCATCCTGACGACGTATCCGAGTTATATGAACTGTGAATATACCACAGCGACAAGTATTCCCAGGTTGACGACGATGCCGGCGTAGGCGACTGTGTAGTCGAGGACGGTCAGGGCTAGCGAAAAGACCGCAACCGCGCCCACCAGCAACGGCCAGCGCCCCCAGTCTGTGAGCAATGCGCCGGCACCGGCGACGAACCCGAAGGCAGCAACCGCCCAAAGAACTCCGAACACACGCATACCTACGTCTCCTACGTTCACCGCACTGCCGAGGAGCGTCGTCTTGTAGGGGAATTCGGCGACGTCGGCGAGTTCGAAATACACGGCGGTGCCGAGAAGATGAACCATCCCATGTCCGAGGAGAGTGATCGATCCCACGTACGTCAGGAGACTTCTCATGCCTACACCTATACAGTCTCTCAGAATGATGGTTTCGATATATGAATTCCTGCGACGAATGCAACGTCCCGTCACCGCCCACGTCGAAGGCCGTGCTGGCGCACTGCGACACCAATCGGAGCAACTACTGAGATGGTGAGCGTGTCCCGGCCACCGGTCCCCCGCACGTACCGTCTCGCATCGCTCACGACGCTACTGCTGACGACAGTTGCCACCGTCGTCGGCCTGTTCGCTCCGAACTTCTACCGCGACGACCCGGTGTTGCTTCCCCAGATCTACGGGCAAGACCTGTTGACGCTCGTGGTTGGCGTCCCAGCCCTCGCTGTTTCGCTGTACTACGCAGACCGTGGGTCGCTACGGGGCTACGTCGTTTGGCTCGGCGTGACTGGCTACCTGTTGTACACCTATGCTTCATACGCCTTCATGACCGCGTTCAACGAACTGTACCTCGTGTATACGACGTTGCTCTGGCTGACGCTGTTCACGTTCGTCGGCGGGATGGTTCGGCTCGACGCGGCGGCGCTGAAACGGGACCTCGGTGAGGCGTCCGTCCGCCCCTACGTCGCCTTCCAGTTGTTGCTGGCGGTATTGGTCTCGCTGCTGTGGCTCTCGGAGATTCTGCCGGCGACCCTCGCGGGGACGTCACCAGCGGCCATCGCCGAGGCGGGACTCCCCACGGCAGTCATCTACTCGCTGGATCTGGGCATCATCGTCCCCGCGTTTGCCCTGACGGCCTACTGGCTCTGGAACCGTCGATCCTGGGGATACGCGTTCACCGCCGTCTTGCTCGTGAAGATCGCTACGCTCGGCGGCGCCGTCCTCGCAATGATCGTTTTCATGATCCTCGATGGCCAGGTCGTGCCGCTGCCCCAGATTCTCATCTTTGGAACGCTGACGGCCGTCAGTCTGGTGCTGATGGGTCGATTTCTGGTGGCGATCGATCCCGAGTCCGACCCAGTCCAGGCAGGAACGAGTCCCGATAGTGGGGGTGAAGCGTAGCGAGAGGCCGAGCTACACTTGCTCGACGAAGGACTTCTCCGGCGACCAGCGAGAGGTGTAATCTGCAACTTTCCCTACGAGAGACGCGACGAGAGCAGTCGGTTAGTACGACGAATCACGGTATAGCGCCTCTGGCTCTTCGACGAGTTCCTTCAGTCGTCGAACGAATCGGGTTGCGGGTGCACCGTCGACGACATCGTGATCGAACGTCGCTGTGATGGAAAGATACTCGCGGGGTTCGATGTCGCCGTTGACGACCCCCGGCTTCTGGCCGATTCCGCCAACCGTGAGTTGAAGTGTGTAGTTTGTCGGAGTAATTCCCCACCCGCCGCCGGTACCGAACATTCCGACGGAACTCACAGCGACTGTGCCTGCGACTCGTTTCCAGCGTCGAGGAAACCACTGTGGGAGTCGAAAGAATAGCCGTCGTACAGGCCCGGGGAGGCGGACGGCCAGGGAGGCGATCCCCGACTGCTGTCGTTCGTCCGGGTCCCGCTGGGCCCTCCGGATCTCGTCGTGAATCGACTGCAGTGACCGCCGATTTGCCGCTCTGATGACGTGTGGAACGCCGATTCGTTTCCCGTCGATTTCGACCTCGATGATGACCATCACGTCAACGTCATCGAACTGGACGATCCGCCCCCGCCAGTCACGATATGCGTTGATCTGGGGGTGATCGTCGAGGGCCCGGGCCAGACACAACACGAGAAAGGCGGTGAACGAGAGTTCCGTTCCCGTCCGTTCTTCTCGGTCGTCAATCCGCCGTCGGGCCTCGGTTACGTCGAACTCGACGAGTCCATGTACGACGCTTCGTCGGCCAGCCGTGCGCATCGCGTCAACGGTCCCTCGCCGCTGTATCGGAAACGGCTCGATCGTGTCACGCTGGTCGGTCATGCGTAGTACTGGCCGACGAAACGCATAGCTCTTGGTTCGACTCTCAAACGACTCATCCGCGTCGTACACCGAATCGTGCGCCCTGGCACAGGATGTGCGAGGACCGAGAGAATGTGCGAGGAGGGAGTTTTTGCGGTACGGTTCCTGCGGTTCGCCC
The DNA here is from genome assembly GCF_023566055.1 of Halosolutus amylolyticus. NCBI lineage: Archaea > Methanobacteriati > Methanobacteriota > Halobacteria > Halobacteriales > Natrialbaceae > Halosolutus > Halosolutus amylolyticus. The sequence goes on from NZ_JALIQP010000005.1 coordinate 41,147, forward strand.
GGGAGGCGTCACTGGTGGTTCGGTTGGCAGTCACCCGATACTGGCCACACTGGCCGAATGGCCAATACATGGGCGGTAGCGAACGCGATCACGATGGACCTACCGGCGGGCAGGCGGTGGTCGTGGCACGTCCTCTGCCTTCGTCAGGGTCTTCGCGCCCCAGATTGCGGTAATTAGCACTGCGAGCAGCGCCCACTGGAGGTAGTAGACGGCGTCTGTAACCTCGATCGTTTCGGAGACGAAATTGACCCACCCGTGCAACAGGATGATGCCGAGGGTGCTGCGCGAGGTGTGGTTGTACACCCACGTGAAGGCGACCGAGAGTGGAACGATGCCAATCGTGAACAGCCAGAATCCTGGCGTGCCGAACCCGACTGTATCGTGCTGATACGTCCCGTCGATGAAAAACAGCGGGAGGTGCCAGACCGACCAGACGACCCCGAGAATCAGGCTGGCCCCCAGCGCGGACCAGGTCAGCTGGAGTCGGTCCAGTGCATACCCTCGCCACCCCAATTCTTCGAGGAGCGGTGGGAGCGTTGCAAAGAATAGTGCCGGGAGGATCGCAAGTGGATTGGCGTCAAATTCCCGTACCCCTTCGCCCCACGTTGCGCCTGGCCCACCCAGTAACGTATCTACTACTGCAGCGACGATCGTCACGGCCAGGGGGACCAGAAGAATTACCAGACCCCATCGGACGCCGATCCGGCGGACCTGTTTGATACGATCCCAGAAATCCGTTCGTCCTCGTTCATCGTAGACGAGGTACACGAACCCGATGCCGGCAATCCCGGGGCCGACGAGTCCCGCCAGTAACAACACGAGTCCTGCGGCGCTGGTAAAACTCACCCCGAGGGCGATGGCCGAGAGCCAGAAGAACCACGTTATGGCGAACGTCACGGCAAAGAACACCCACGGATTTCCGACAGCGAGGGCTGTGTTGCCGATCGATAGCTGTGCCGTCTCGGTCATACTGTGGTATCCCCGTTCGGCAGGGTACATCGTCGGTCAGCCACCGCGTCTCTGACCGTCGATCCCTCACCTGTCAGTACGCTTCGTGATGTGCCTTTCTCCTGAAACGTCCTTCGGAGGACAGGTTCTGTCGTTCTTCTCCGGGTCATTATTCTTGACTGCCCTGCTGGTAGTACGCGTAGGCCGCGTGAGTAAATAAGCAAATTTCACGATTCACAGGACGATCTGTAATCGTCTCGGTATTCGTCGCCCGTTTCGTGTTGGCAACGGACGTTCGATACTCACCCTTCCCGACTGCTCGTGTCGATCCGATGATCCCGACACCCCTCCAAACAGGGACCCGAGATATACGCCAGCCACTACCGCACATGTCTTTGCCCTCGTGGCCTTTCGATTCGTATCCTTCACCGAATCCGTACGCTACCTTCGCGACGGGAACGATCGTTGTACAGAGCGACAGGACCGCCGATATAGCTTCGTCACCTCCGATGCTACCAGTCCTGTCGAAACCGAGAATTGGTTTGATGCGAATAGCACGGGTGCAGGATCAGGGCAGGATCAATCTTCCGTTCTCCCGAACGCGATCGCTAGTCGGCACGCGTCCCTGGCAGCGACTCGGGAGTTCGTCACAGTGGATGGCCACACCGTCGTCCGTGGTTGCGGGTGACACAGGCGACGACCTACGACGTGAACACCGTTCTCTCGTACAATACGGGGATTCTAGTGAATCCGTATTCTGGTATTAGCTCTGACACCAAGGGTCGGTTTTGAGTGAACAAACGGTTATTGCGCTGGTGTGTGTACTACTAACATGGCATACGATGGCGTGATACCACGCACCGACGAACCGATAGACGACATCGCGTACCTCGCGCGGTCCGAACATCGCGTCCCGACGCTCGTCGCGCTGACTACCCGTCCCCGGAGTCGCTCCGAACTCTGTGAACTGACCGGGGTTTCGTCGTCCACGATGCGACGGACGTTGGGCGAATTCGAAGCCCGTTCCTGGATCCGAAAGGAGGGGTACCAGTACGTTGCGACGCGGCTAGGAGAGACGATCGCGTCCGGGATGGAGGACGTGATCGAACGGGTCGAAACCGAGCGGAAGTTGCGTGACGTCTGGCACTGGCTCCCGGCCGAGGTCAGCGAATTTCCGATCGAGACGTGGGCGGATATGACCGTCACTGTCGCCGAGCCCGATTTCCCGTATCGGCCGGTGGACCGCTTCGAGTCGCTTCTCCGGGAGACGAACGAGTTTCGATCGCTTCGACCCGAGGTCGCCCTGATGGATCCCTGTCTGGACGTTCTTTCTCAGCTGATCGACGACGGAGTCGGTATCACGCTGATCGATCGGCCGAGCTGTCATACGTACTTTTTATCGACGTACCCGGACCGTAGTTCGGAGATGCTGAAGCAGGACAATTTCACGGTTCTGGAGCACGACGAACTACCCCCGTACGGAATCGGCCTTCTCGATGACCGAGTCGCCATCAGCTGTTACGAGCAAGACAGCGGGACGGTCCGGGCGGTGATCGATACCGACGCACCGGCGGTTCGCGAGTGGGCGGAATCGGTCTATACGTCCTACCGATCCGATGCCCAGCCACTCGAACCCCACCGCATCGTAGAGTGACGATTTTGGCGACGGGAGTCTGTCTTCGGGTCCCTGTTCTCATCCATTCGCTGGAGTCTAACGACCAGCGGTGGCGTCCGTCACAAGCGTCCCGGATCGCAACTGGTGGTTCCGTTGCAGCGAGTGCACGACCGGTACCGTCTGCCACAATGGCACGAATTAGCTACTCGACCCTCGACGCCGTACTGTCCTGGCGGGAGGCGACACGAAGATGACTGACCACAAGCAACTCACACACGGTATCGACCCCGAAACATTCGACGCGTTCGCCGAACACGCGGCCGACAATCCCGAAGAAGTCCAACTCGGTCTCGGGGCGACCGCGACCTACGAGGGGACGTGCGCCCACAGCCTGGCGAAAATCGATAGCTACGAACTCGGTGACGAAACGATCGCTCGCGAGACGCGCGAGTACACCCTTCCGTACGGCGGCTGGCAGGAGGTGCTGGAGGCCGGCGGCTGGGTGGGTGCGACCGATCGGATAGAGCCGATCGAAGCCGCACTCTCCGCGCTGGCCGCCTGCATCAACGTCGGTATCAGTATCAATGCCGTCGCAAACGGCGTCGATATCGAGCGACTCCAGACACGCGTTCGGACCGACTTCGATCCGGCCGTGCTCTTTAGCCTGGCGGAACTCAAGGAGGCCGATTCTGTTTTCGAGAATCTGACCGCCGACATCGAGATCGACGGCGCGGGACTCGACGACGATCTGGCCGACGAGTGGGCACGACGAGCGCCCGTCTACACGCTCGTCTCCCTCGCGCAGGACGTCCAGTTGACGATCAATACCCCCGCCCAGGTGGCGGGCGACGACTAGCCGGTCCTCCTCTCACGAATCCGACCGGTAATCCCGGTCGGATATTCTGTCCGTTTGCTGATGAGTCCTCGGCACTCTCTTCGCCTCCGGAACCGTTCACTCGCGACACCCATGGGTTCTGGCTACGGTGGCGACTCACGATTTGCCAGCCGTACAGAGAAACCGATCTGGTCGTACATCAACGCGTGGGGGCTGGAAACTCACGTATCGTGGTCGTCGACGATCGACGACACCGGATCGGGGAGCACCAGTCCGCCCCGGGTCCGGCCTGAGGTCGCAATAGTTGCAGGTTATATTAGGCGCCGGCTAATATTACTGTAATATAGAAAACATTATTCGGGTTCGTCGGCGTCGTTCTATCATGGACGCAGACGATCGGACGTTCGAGACGCTCGCCGTCACCGCCGGCGAGGAACCGTTCCGAACCGGAAGCGAGGCGGGCGACGCCGTCTCGCCGCTCCATCTCGCCTCGACCTTCGCGCTCCCGGGACTCGACACCGAGATGAGCCTCGAAGACGTCGATCCCGACGCGGGGGAGTTCGTCTACTCGCGGCTCTCGAACCCGACCCGGCACGCCCTCGAGACGCGACTGGCCGCGCTCGAGGGCGGCGAGTACGCGATGGCGTTCTCGTCGGGGACCGCGGCGATCTTTACGGCGATTCTCTCGGTCGTCGAACCCGGCGATCACCTCGTTGCCTTCGACGACCTCTACGCCGGCACGCGGCGGATGCTCGAGGACGTCTTCGCGGCGCGTCTGGACGTCGACGTGACGTTCGTGGACGCGACCGACACCGCGGCGGTCGAACGGGCGGTCACCGACGAGACGGCGTTCGTCTGGATGGAGACGCCGACGAACCCCCGACTCGACCTCTGTGACGTCGCGGCGATCGCCGAAATCGCCGATCGCGCGGACGCGACGTTCGGCGTCGACAACACGTTCGCGAGTTCGTACTTCCAGCGCCCGCTCGAACTGGGCGCGGACGTCGTCGCCCACAGCACGACGAAGTACCTCAACGGTCACTCGGACTCGGTCGGCGGGGCGGTCGTCACCAGCGACGACGCGCTCGCCGACGAGTTGCAGTTCCTCCAGCAGGTCGGCGTCGGCGATATGCTCGCGCCGTTCGACAGCTACCTCGTGCTCCGCGGGCTGAAGACACTCCACATGCGGATGCGCCAGCACGAACGCAACGCCACGGCGATCGCGGAGTTCCTCGAGGGCCACGAGAAGGTCTCGGACGTCTACTACCCCGGTCTCGAGAGCCACCCACAGCACGACCTCGCCCGCGAGCAGATGGACGGCTTCGGCGGGATTCTCTCGTTCGAACTCGAGGGGGACATCGACGACGCCGCGGCGTTCCTGGAGGCGCTCGAGGAGTTCACCCTCGCGGTGTCGGTCGGCGGCGTCGAGAGCCTGATCGAACTCCCGGCCGGGATGACCCACGAACCGCTCCCGAAGGCGGAACGCGAGGAACTGGGGATCACCGATACGCTGGTTCGCGTCTCCGCCGGCGTCGAGGGAACCGCCGATCTGCTCGCCGACCTCGAACGCGGGTTCGACGCGATCGAGCAACGTTCGGCGGCGGTCGCGGACGACGATTAAGCCCGTCGATCCGGCGCGAATTCCTGACAGCGAGAGCGAATTCTCGGTCGCGGGGAACGAGAGTGCGACTATATGCTCGTTCTCGACGTACCTGTCAGTATGGCCACGTCAACGACCGAACGCCGTCTTCCGACCAGTCAGTTCCTCCTCGGAGCGATCGTCATCCTGGTCGGCGTATTGCTCCTGCTCGAGACGACCGGCATTTCGCCGACGCGAAACGCCCTGCTGTACGTCCCGTCACTGTTCGTCCTCGTCGGCGTCTGGGCGCTCGTCCAGAGCCGGTTCCGGAACCTCGTCGGCCCGGTCGTCCTGATCGCGGTCGCCGGAGCGTGGCAGCTGGTCGCGATTGATTACGCGACCGTCGACCAGGTCGTCGTCTTCTGGCCGGTCCTCGTGATCGCGTTCGGACTCTCGATCGTCCTAGGCCAGTTCCGATCGCGCGTCCGCGCCACCGACGACGCCTTCACGTCCGCGTTCGCCGCGTTCGGCGGCGTCGAAAAGCGCAACACCTCGTCGGCGTTCACCGGGGCCGATCTCACCGCCGTGTTTGGTGGCACCGAACTCGACCTCCGCGACGCCGACCTCGCGGAGCGCCCGGCACGGGTCAACGCCGTCGCCATGTTCGGCGGGGTCGACGTCGTCGTTCCCCGGGAGTGGAACGTCCAGCTGGACGTCCTGCCCGTGCTGGGCGGTGCCTCCGACGACCGGCCGCGACGCGAGGACCACCACGATGGGATCGATCTCGTCGTGACCGGCTTCGCCGCCTTCGGCGGCGTCACCGTGACGGACTGAGACAGCCGATCTCGCTCCGCGGTGGGACCGGGGACGATCCACCGACCTATCGTTCGTGAACCCGGACGCGAACCGGCTCGGCGGGTCGTAACGTCGCCCCGGCCGCGAATTCCGGATCGGAATCGCTCAGGAGTTCGAACTCGAACCGCCGTGCGAGCGTCGCGACGACGAGTTGCAGTTCGAGCGTGGCAAAGCGCATCCCGATACAGTGGCGCGGGCCGCCGCCGAACGGGAAGTAGGCGTACTCCGGCCGATCGGCCGCGCGCTCGTCGGTCCACCGATCGGGCCTGAATGCCTCGGGGTCGTCGTAGAACCGATCGTCGGTGTGGACGTGAAATTGCGGGAACGTCAGGATGGTCCCCTCGGGAACGCGGTAGCCGTCGAAAACGGCGTCCTCAGTGGCCCGCCGGAAGAGGATGAATACGGGCGGGTACAGGCGTAGCGCCTCCCTGATCACTCGCTCCGTGCGTTCCAGTTGCGACACGTGCTCGATCCCCGGCGTCTCGCCGTCCAGCACGTCGTCCAGTTCGGCGCGCAGGTCGGCCGCGACGTCGTCGTGCGTGGCGAGGAGCATGATCGTGTAAGTGAGTCCGAGCGCCGTCGTCTCGTGGCCCGCGAACATGAACGTCAGCAGGTTGTCGCGGATCTCCGCCTCCGAGAGTTCGTACCCGTCCGGCCCCGTCGCCGTGAGCAGGAGCGACAGCAGGTCGTCGGCGTCTCGATCGCTCGATCGACGCCGTTCGATCAGTTCGCCGAGCACCGCGTCGACGTCGCGCATCGCCCGGTTGTACCGACGATTGCCGGGCGTCGGCACCCAGTCGGGGACGAACATCGTGAGGTTTCGCTCCGGCCCGGTGCGCTCGTTGATCGCCCTCGCCGCGCGGGGGATCGCTCCGTCGGCCGCCGTCGGATCGAGTTCCAGGTCGAATAGCGTCTTCGAGAGGATCGCCAGCGTGAGTTCCGAGAACGCCTCGTCGAGCGCGAGCGTCTGCCCGTCGGACCACTCGTCGGCGACCCGATCGGCGTAGCCGGCCATCGCGTCGGCGTACGATCGAATCCGGTCCGTCGTGAACATCGGCTGCATGAGTTGGCGCTGCCCCTGCCACTGCTCGCGATCGCTGGAGAGGAGTCCCTCCGGCGCGAAGTCCAGTCCGACGTCCGCGAACTCCCACCGCTCGAACCGCCACGGTTCCTCGACGAGGACGCGCTCGACGTGTTCGGGTGTGAGTAGTGCGGTGAACGATCGGCCGGCGACCTCGTAGCGGACGACGTCGCCGTACTCCGCGATCGTCTCGTAGAAGTCGAACGGATCGCGGACCACCGGAATCGTGTTCCCAACGATCGGATAGCCGTCCGGGCCCGGCGGCAGGGGTGCGTCGTCGATCGCGGGTTCGCCGTCCGCGGACTCGGCGTGGCGATCGTCGGCCGAATGGCGTGCTACCATACCGGGGAGTTGCGGCCCCGTCCGAATCGGGATTCTGTCGAAGTTCCTAGCTAGTTTTTATGAACCGCGGATCTAACGTGACAGCAGTGTGAAGTACCTCGACGCGCGCTTACGTCAACCGGACCGGATGCTACACCCGATGCAGCGGTTCGTCCGGGACGAGAACGTCGTCCGGTACGAGGAACTGCGTGCCTGGGACGTTCGCACCGGATCGAACGTAGAGTACGCGCTGTACTACGTCGAACTGGCGGGAGACCGCGATCGGTATCGGGCGGCGATCGATCGCGTCGACTCGATCGTCGAGTACGAACTCGCGCCGATCGACGACGACGCGCTCCACGTCTGGGTCTGCGAGGAGAGCCGACCCGAGATCCAGGCGTGGCGGGCCGCGTTCGAGGATCGGCACCTGATCGTCGTCCCGCCGATCCGGTACGACGCCGACGCCGCGCTGGGGCTGACGATCGTCGGCGACGGCGGTGACATCCAGGCCGTCCTCGCCGACCTCCCCGACGCGATCGACGTGACGATCAACGAGATCGGCACCTACGATCGCCGCGGGGGCACGATCGCGGGTGCCCTCACCGAGCGGCAACTCGACGCGGTCGAGACGGCGCTCGCGATCGGCTACTACGCGGTGCCGCGGGAGGCGTCGCTCGCCGACGTCGCCGACGCGCTCGACTGCGCCGAGAGCACCGCTTCGGTCCTGCTCCGGCGGGCCGAGCGGGAACTGTTCACCCGCGTGCTCGATCGGTACGGCGGCGCGATCGGCCGGGATCGGGGCACGGGTCGGTCAGCCCCGGAGCGATAGGTCGGCGGTACTGTGGCGGCCGAGCGGCGGCGGTGTGTCGCGAGTCCTCGTCTATCCCCCGGTTAGCTACGGGCCGCGGCGTCCACGATGCCGGCGGTCTGTCCGAGTCCGACGAGCGCGAATCCCGCCAGGGCGATCGGGTCGCCGACGCCGGCCAGCCACCAGGCGAGGTAACACCCGGCACCGAGCGTCGACGACAGCGCGGCCCCGGCGTAGCGCACCCGTGCGGCGGGGAGTTCGCGAGCGGTGTACGCCAGCCCGGCGGCCGGGAGGAGCATCCACCCGACGAGACTGACGGCGAGCGCCGGTTCGGCGGATTCGAGAAAGCCGACGATCCCGGTCAGCGTGACTCCGAACCCGACGACCATGACGGCCCGCCAGCCGGCCAGTGCCCCCGTGGTCATCGCCGACCAGCCGGTGACGACGAAGCCCGCGATGAAGACGGCCATCACCAGGTGAGCGACGAAGATCGCATCGTCGCCGACGAGGTCCAGGTGCGCGCCGGTGACGACGACCCAGGCGAGCGGTACGAGGAGGACCGGCCCCCGCTCGCGAATTCGACGGAGCATTACCGATCGATACAGGGGAGTGACACAAGAGCGTGGCTGTTCGATCCAGCAGGAGATGGGGACCGTCGTTCGGTGCCGGAGGAGCGAGGAGCTACCACTAAGGCGTGCTATCTGGTACTATTGGTCGTGATGTTCGGCTATCACCGTTCCGTCGACCGACGTCACAGGATCGTTCGTCGGAATCGCGTACCGTCCGCCCACGATCAGCGCTACGGGGATCGGAGGTGACGACGATGGCGACCGACTCCCGCACGGCGGCACGCGACAGCGGCCCGGCGGCGCGCCGTCCGATGTCGATCGAGGAGATCCGCGACTCGTACGCGGAGTGTGCCGACTGGGCCGCCCGGTTCGACTGGCTCGAACGGCGGCTCACCGGTCGGTACCGCCGCGAACTATTCCAGGGGGCGGAGGGACGCGTCCTCGACGTCGCCTGCGGCACGGGACCGAACTTCGAGTACCTGCCGCAGACGGTCGATCTCGTCGGGATCGACGTCAGCCCGGAGATGCTCGGGAAAGCACGGGACCGACTCGATCGACTCGCGATCGACGGGACGCTCCGGGAGATGGACGCGCAGGACCTCGCGTTCGACGACGACAGTTTCGACACCGTCATCTCGTCGCTGTCGACCTGTACGTTTCCCGACCCCGTGGCCGCACTCGAGGAGATGGACCGGGTCTGCCGGCCCGGCGGGCGAATCCTCCTGTTCGAACACGGGCGGAGCGACGTCGGCCCGATCGCGCGGTTCCAGGACTGGCGGGCCGACGCTCACTACGCGCAGGCGGGGTGTCGATGGAATCAGGACCCGCTGGAACTACTCGTGGCGGCCGATCTGCCGGTTCGAGAGGTCCGCAACCGGGCGCTCGGGATCGTCACGCTCGTCGAGGCCCGGCCGTCGCGCGACTCGCTGCTCGACGCCGTCCGGGCGCACGTCATAGAAGGGTAGGGCGCGCGTCGTCACGGTCCCGACCGATGGCCGGGCCCGGCCGTTCAGAGTCGGCCGAGTCGTATCTCGTCGTCCGTGATCCGATCGACGCTGTCGGTATCGAGTGCGTATGTCTCCTGGTCGGCCTCGCCCCAGCCGAGTTTGGACTTGATCGTGTCCGTCATCCCCGGGTCGGGTTTGACGTGGGCCGTTCCGCGTTCGACCTCGTGGACGACGCCGATTTCGTCTCCCTGTGCGTTGACGACTCGTTTCCCCTCGTCGTCGGCTGTGATGTTTGCGCTCACAGGGACGTCTTGCCGCCCCATCGAGTAATAGCCGCCGCCGGCTACTGCAGGGGCCGATCGGACACCCGATCGCCCCGCGCTCACTCGAGGACGTCCCTGACGACGGCCAGTTCGTGGCTCTCGTCGATCCGGTCGACGGCCCAGTCGTCGGTGACGGCCACGGTCTCTCCGAGCACGTCCCGGATCGCGGGCCAGCGATCGTCGAGGCGTCCCTTCCGCTTCGCGTACCGTTCGACGTAGAAGGCGTCGAACAGCGTCTCGACCATCGACGTGTCGGGTCCGCGCCGATCGAGGGCGCTCGTCCAGCGATCGCGGAGGTCCTCGCGATCGAGGTAACACGCGGCGACGAGCGCCTCCAGCGCCCGTTCGAGGTCGTCGGCCACGTCGTCGAGAGCCTGGTCCCGATCGTCTCCGTCGACGGGAACGGCCTCGAAGCGCTGTGCGGCTCCACCGGCGGTCGCGTCGATCGCGCCACGCTCCCGATCGACCGCCAGTTGCCGCGCGAGCGTCAGCGCCCAGGCGAGGCGGGCGACCGCGGCCTCGGTCTCGCGGCCGGGATCGGGGATCGGGATCGGGCACGAGTACTGGCCGTCGAGCACCCTGGCGGTCTCGGTCGTCTCCGAGAAGATCGTCTTCTGGAGGCAGAACGATGCGAGCGGGTGATTACAGGCGGCGTAGACGAACGCGATCTCGCGCCCCTCTCGATCGGTCAGCGGGACGTTCACCAGCTTTTCCGTCCCCACGAGCGCGCCGATCGGGTCGAGCCACGCCCGGAGGCGCGACCCCCGCAGTACCTTCAGCATCACCCGCGGGACGGCGTAGCGCTCGATCGCGTCCGCGTACTCGCTCAGGTCCGCGTATCGCAGCCTCTGCAGGTGGTACGGCCCGACCCACGGGACCTTCTCGACGTAGGGGTCGGAACCCGTCTCCAGGGTCGCCTTTTCGTCGTCCGGGACGTATAGCTGGCGCGTCGTTTCCTCGCTCGTCATCACCTCGCCAAGTCGTCGATCGGCGGCGAGGATTCGATCGAGCACCGCGCGCTGGTCGTCGGTGATCGGCCGGAAGACGATCGTCCCCGTCTCCGTCACGTACCGCCGCGGGACCCGGCCGAGGGAGATCGGCTCGTTCGCCGTCGGCTGACGAGGATCACGGCTCCGGTGGATCGTCGGCCCGATCGATCGCCCGCGATCGGCGCGATCGCGCTCCGCGACGTCGCCGTCGGCACGAGTCGCGACGAGCGCGATCGTCTCGAGGGTCACGCCGGCGAACCCGAGTCCGACGTCGAGGACGTGCTCGAGCGTCGTCTCCGCGAGGAGCCGTTCGCGGACGTCGCTCCAGGACCCGTAGAACGCGAGGCTCTTGGGGACGACGGCCGCGACGGTCCCGTTCTCGCCCGCGAGTTCGAGCATCCGTTCGACGAACCACTCGCACGTGTCGCTCGCCCCCTGGCACGCGTAGGCTCCGCTGTGCTTCACCAGCGGCTCGGCTTCGGGCTCGAGTTCGGCACCGTACGGCGGATTGGAGACGACGACGTCGAAACCGCTGGACTCGAAGACCGCGGGGAACTCCAGGGGCCAGTGGCAGGCGTCGAGCCCGTCCGGGGCGAAATCCACGCCCGCGTACTCGCGTTCGACGACGATCGACCACGCGTCCCGATCGCCGACCCGATCGTCCAGGAGGGCGAACAGGTCGACGATGTCGTCCGGTTCGAGTTCCGGCTCCGCGAACGGCCGTTCGAGACGCGCCCGGTACGTGTAGGTCGTGAACCCGACCGCGTTCAGGGCCGCGTCGAGGTCGCCCGGAATCCCCGCGGGGACCTCGACGCAGAGGGTCGTCGTGGCGGCCGTCCCGGTCCGGAGACTATCCCATGCCGCACGGGCGGTGTCGACGTGATCCTCGAACCGCAGCGGCGATCCCGTCTCCGGGTCGCGCCGGGACTCTGCGTACCGTTCGTCCAGTTCGGCCCGCACTGCGTCGTATCGCTCCGCCAGCGTCCGGCGACTCGGCCCCTCCCCGTCGGGCGCCGTTTCGGTGTCTCCGTCGGGCACCGGTTCAGTGACGGCCCCGGGATCGGTGATCCCGAGCAGGCTGTTCCCGGATCGAATCCCGATCTCGCGCGTCGACAGCGGCGGAGGCGTCGATCGGTCCGCGAGCGGCGTCGCGGCGAGCACCCAGCACCGGAGTCGGCGCCTGCAGCGGGCCGCGACGTCGCCGCGCAGGTCGACGCCGAAGACGGTGTCGGCGACGATCTCGCGCCGGAGCGTGGCCGCGTCAGCGGCCGGGCGACACATCGATCGCCACTCGAAGAGGACGTTCGCGGCGGCGAGGACGAACGAGCCGCTACCGACGGCCGGATCACAGACCGTCAGGTCGCGGAGCCTCGCGTCCACGTAGGCGAGGACGTCCTCGTCGTCCCCGTGGACCTCGTAGAGGGCGTCGAACCCGTCCCGCTGTGCGGCCTCGATCTCCGGCCGCCGATCGTGCGTCGGCCGGTACAGCGGCGTCGACTCGAGGGTCTCCGGTGCCGTCCCCGCCGCGAGGTCCTCGTCGATCGCCACCCGGAGCGCCCCCCAGCAGGCGCGTCGCGCCACGAAGTCGGCGATCCGATCGTCGGTGTAGTACGCGCCCAGTTCGTCGGTTCCATCGGTTTGGGTTCCCGCGCGGGCCGCGTCGGACTCGTTCGGCCGATCGGCGTCGCGACCCCGGCCGGCGAATCGCTCGCCGCAGTCGCCGAGCACCGCGGGCGTGACCGTCCCCGTTACGGGCCGATCGGGTTCGGGGAGGGACACGTGGCCGGCGGCCCAGGGGCCGTCGCTCAGTCGCCAGTCGTAGGGTTCGAGGCGATCGAGCAGGCCGTCCCAGTCGAAGCCGTCGACGCGGACGGTCGACTCGCCGGCGCCGGGTCCACGGCCCGCCGATCGGCCGTCGTCGCGGCCGAGAAACGGCACGCGGAGCCGACACGACTCGGTTACCTGCAGGTGCTCCCGATCGGGGGCGTGAAGCGTCTCGACGATCGCCCGCAGGGCCGCCGGGACGTCGTCGCGCTCGCGGACGATCGTTCGCAGGACCGGGCCCGGTCCCTCCGGGGCGGGAGCGCCGTCGTCGTCGACCGGCACGACGACGCCGCCAGCCACGAGAACGTAACAGTACAGCAGTCGATCGAGCAGGCGCTGGGCCGCGAGCCGCCGTTCCCGTTCCGTGGCGTCGTCGATCGTCAGCGCCCGCGCGAGTCGTGTTCGTTCCACGTGGAGATCGCCGGCGACTCGATCGACGACGTCGCTTCGATCGAACAGCGCGGCGACGTCCTCCGCGGCGCGGTCGAGTCGGTCCCGTCGGGACGGCGGGTCGGCCGCCGGATCGTACTCGAACTGGGCGGGACGCCCGGCGGTCCGAATCACCCGGACGCGATCGGTCGCCGGGTCGAAAAACCAGCAGTACTGGAGCCGCGTTCGGCGAGCCACGCCCCGCGCGATACGGGCGGGCGTCTCCCGCGGGAGTGCGGTCAGCGGGGCCTCGAAGTAGCCGAGACGAACTGGGCCGTCGACGCTCGCGGTGTACCTGACGCTGTGGCCCGCGGCGTACGTCGTCTCCCGTTCGCACGGCTCTGTGAGGTAGCCGGCAGCCTCGAGGAGCCCGTCCCCGTACGCGGCCCCGTCCCGGTCCGAGTCGGCGGCTGCCCTCCCTCGATCACCGCTCGCCGGCGTCGTGTCGAGCCGCGACGGCAGCGCGTCAGGGATGTCTCGCCCGTCGGAACCCATGCGACGCTCTCTCCGACGCCACGTTCCCTAATCGTTTGTCCCCGTCGGCCGAGGTCGGACGGATCGATCGGCGCGAGGGGTTCGGGACGGCGAGAACCCCGTCAACTCACGTACAGCGAGTACGCGATCACCAGGAAGCCGGCGAGCATCAGGAGACTCTCGAACAGGATCCCGAGGTACAGCGAGATGTTCAGCAGTTCGTACACCACGCCGGCGAGGACGAACCCCAGGGTGACGAGCCCGAATCCGGCAGCGAGAAACCCGAGCGCCTGCTGTCCCGTCCGGCGGTAGGCCTTGTACGCGAAGAACGTGATGGCGCCGCCGACGAGCAACACGAGCGTCTTGACGACCGCGAGGGCGACCGCCATCGTCAGTTCGCTGCCGTGCAGGCTCATCTCTTCGTACGTTCGAGATGAGAGACCGGGGTCAAGTAGTTTGCCGTTTCGACGGCTGACTCCGGAACCCGGCCCAAATCTTGCGCCAGTAGTCGCGGCCTGGCGAAGCTTTTCGGTCTCGCGGGCCCGACCACACGCCATGACCCGACTGGTCGAACTCGACGCGACCGGGCCGCGAAAACTCTCCCCCGAGGATCTCGACGACGAGAAGGGCGACGTCGCGGTCTGCCAGTGCGGACTCTCCGATTCGTTCCCGTTCTGTGACGGCAGCCACCGGCGGACGGCCGACGAGGACGCCGACGAAACGTACGTCTACGAGAACGGGGAGCGGCGGGTGGTCGATCGCGTCGTCACCGACGACGAGTCCGAATAACGACGGTCCCGGGAGCCGATCCCGATCGTCCCCGTCAGATCGATCGCGAGGAGTTCACCACGACGATCACGCTGCTGCCCGCCATCGCGACGGCGGCGAACAGCGGGTTCAGCAGGCCCGTGATCGCCAGCGGAATCGCGATCGCGTTGTAGGCGAACGCCCACGCGAGGTTCTGTCGAATCCGGCGGTGCGTGCCGGCCGCGATCGAGAACGTCTCCGCGACGGCCCCGAGGTCGTCGCCGACGATTACCGCGTCCGCGGCCTCGGTCGCGAGTTTCGTCCCGCTTCCCATCGCGATGCCGACGTCCGCCGCCGCGAGCGCGGGCGCGTCGTTGCTCCCGTCGCCGACCATCGCGACGGTTCCCCTCGAGCGGAGTCGCCGGACCGTCTCCGCCTTCGCTTCCGGTGGAACGCCGGCGAAGACCTCGTCGACCGCGTCGACGTCCCGGAACCGATCGGCCGCCGCGCCCTCGTCGCCCGTGAGGACGACGATCTCCCGGCCCGCCGAGAGCGTCTCGACGGCCTCGCGCCACGCCTCGCGGGGTGCGTCGCCGACGACGATCACGCCGCGGGCGCGCCCGTCCCAGCCGACGACGACCGGCACGTCGCCGCTCGATCGCGCGCGTTCGATCGCGGGGTCGAGCGATTCCGGGACGACGTGGCCCCGCTCCCGGAGGTAGTCGGGATGGCCGACGACGACGCGGTCTCCCTCGCTGGCCCCGGTCCCGTCTTCGACGATCGCGCTGACCCCGCGGCTGTCGCGCTCGAACGTGTCGACGGCCGCGCTCGCCGGCCGATCGGCGACGGCTTCGTTGCCGTCTACGGCTCCGTCGCCGCTCTCGTCCTCGTCGTCCCCCTCCGCCGCCGTTCCGGCCGCCTCGGCGATCGCGGCCCCGATCGGGTGCTCGGAGAGGGCCTCGACCGCCCCGGCGCGGGCGAGAAGGGTGTCGCGATCGACGCCCGCGTCGGGGTCGATGCGGACGTCCGCGACGGTCATCGACCCGGTCGTGAGCGTGCCCGTCTTGTCGAGGACGACGACGTCGACGTCGGTGGCGTCCTCGAAGATCGACTCCGCGGCGACGACGATCCGGCGCTTCGCGGCCGACTGGACGCCTGAGGCGATCGCGAGCGGGGTCGCGAGTCCGAGCGCGCACGGACAGGAGACAATGACGACGGTGAGGCCGACGAGCAGCGCGGTCGAGGGCGCCGACCCGGTGGCGAGCAAGAATACGGCCACGCCCGTCGCGATGGCGAGCACGAGCGGGACGAAGATCGTCGCGAGTTTGTCCGCGAGCCGCTGGACGCCGGGGCGGGCGCTCTGGATCGACCACAGCAGGGAGACGAGGTGATCGAGCGTGCTCTCGGCGTCCTCGCCGACTCGGACGACGACCGGGGCGTCGGTGACGACGGTTCCACCCCTGACCGCGTCGCCGGGTTCCTTCTCGACGGGCAGTGACTCGCCGGTGACGAGCGATTCGTCGATCGCCGCCGTCCCCTCGACGAGTTCGCCGTCGAGCGGGATCCGTTCGCCGGGCCGGACGAGGAGCCGATCGCCGGGGTCGATCTCCGAGCGCGGGACGGTCTCGCCGTTCGCCAGGCGCGCCTCGTCGACCTGCTGTTCGGTCAGGTCAGAGAGAAGTCCCGTCGCCTTTCGCTTGATGCGATCCTCGTAGTAGTTGCCGGCGGTGACCGCGAGGATGATCGCGACGCTGACGTCGAAGTACAGGTCCGTCCGGCCGAGGCCCATCGCGAGCGTGCTATAGGCGTAGGAGCCGACGGCGGCGACGGCGATCAGCAGGTCCATGTTCGGCATGCCGGCCCGGAGGCTCACGTACGCGCCCCGGAGGATCGGGTAGCCGGTGTAGAAGAGGACGAACGACGTCATGAGCCAGATGTTCGCCGCAACGTAGTAGCCGTCGTAGCTCCCGAAGTCGGCGATCGGCTCGTAGCCGAAGTAGGTCGGGTACAGGAAGAGCGCGTACCAGATCATCACCATCATCCCGAACATCCCGCCGCCCACGAGGAACTTCACGAGCGCGGCGTCGCGAGGCTCTTCGTCGCGGCTTTCAGTCCGATCGTGGGCGTCGTAGCCGTAGCCGGAGACGACGTCAGGGAGGTCCGCGGGGTCGATCTCGTCCGGGTCGTACGTCACCCGAACCGTGTCCGTGGCGTAACTCGCCGCCGCACCCTGGACGCCCTCGGCGTTCGTCGCCCGGGTCTCGAGAAACGCCTCGCAGGTCGCACAGTGCATGCCGTCGACGGCGAGGAAGGCGTCTTCCCCCTCGAGGTCGTCCAGGTCGGGCGACTCGTCGTCGACCCGATCGCGGACGGCGTCGGCCGAGACGTCGTCGACCGCGCCGAGCGTGCGCTGGACCTCGAGACAGCCCCGACAGCAGAACGCGCCGTCGACATCCGGCGCGGTGTAGGGGTCGGCCGGCGTCGGGAACGAACAGAGGGTACACTCGTCGGCGGCCGCCTCGGAGTCGGCGGCGGCGTCGCCACTCTGCGCATCGGTTCCGTCGGCGAGTGCGTCACCGTCGAGTCGATCGTTCGAGTAGCTCATCGGGTGGGAACGGGGTTACAGCGGCTGGTAGAACGGCACTGGCGGGTGCGGGAGGTGGATGCCGTACAGCATCAGTCCGTGCTGGAGCGGGAGGTAGCCCAGCAGGAGGAAGGCCGCGCCGAGTCCCCGGTGGAGCCGAACCCGGTTTGCCGTCCCGATCGAGGTCAGGACCGTGCCGTACAGGAACAGCGTCGGGATCGTGCCGATCCCGAGGACGGCCAGCGAGAGCGCCCCCCGGAGCGGATCGCCGAGCGCGAACGCGTAGAGGTACGCGGGGTAGATGATCGGACACGGCAACAGGCCGTGGACCGCGCCGAGGCCGACGATACCGGGCGACCCGGCGAGTCGATCGACCCGGCTCGCGAGCAGGCCCGAGAGCCACCCGAAGACGGTGCCGACGACGGGCAGACCGTGCGGGACGCCGGCCTGGCCCCGCAGGTAGTAGAGGCCGCTGGCGATGATCGCGACCCCGACGAGGATGCCCATCGTCCCCCGGACGGTGTCGCCGACGGCCGCGACGGTGTCGGCGGATGTAAACGCCAGCCCGCCGAGCAGGCCGAACAGCCCGCCCAGGGCCGCGTAACTCGCCGCCCGGCCGATGTTGAAGAGGCCGTGCTGACGGACCTCGAACAGCGTCAGCGTGTCCTCGTGCGTTCTCCCGGTCCGGCCGCCGTCGGGCTTGGCTTTGCCCATCCGATCGGCGTAGGTCGTCACGAGCGGCCCGCACATGCCCAGACAGTGCGCCCCTGCGAGGAGGCCGACGAGCAGGAACACCAGCAGGTCGGCGTGTTCGGCGGTTCCCGTCGTCGCGTGATCGTGCGTCGCAACGAGCGTCTCGAAAACGATCGCCTCGTACCCGGTCATGTGGGATTACGACGCGTCGGTCGGTTCGTGACCGTGGTGGGCGTCGGGGACGGGTCTGAACGCGACGTAGAGGGCGGTGACGATGATGAGGACGTTGATTCCGGAGACGACGCCCGCCGAGAGGGAGCTCCCGAGCCCGTACCACGTGACCGGCAAGAGCGCCAGCAAGCCGACGACGAGTGCGGTCCGCGGGGTGAGATCCTCGAGTACCATACCGGGTCGTTACCAGAGCCAGTGTATAATAATAACCCCCGTTCCTACGGGCTGGGAATTAATCCATTGATTAAGGAGTGACTTTCCCAATACGGGCATATGAGTCAGGTAACGGAAGAGAGAGACGGAGTACGAACTCCGGAAGAGACGCGGGAGATCGGCCACGACGAGTACGATCCGGTCGGGACGCTCGTTCTGATCGGGCTGTACTTCCTGATCCTGGTCGCCCTGTGGTTCTTCATGTACTTCGTCGAATTCCTCGGAAACGATCCGACGGTCGTCGGGACGGTGATGGGGGTACTATGAACATACACACGTACGAGAAAATCTGGCTGGTCGCAGCGCTGCTCCTGATCGTCGGGTTCATCGCGACGATCACCTACGGCTCGGTCGGGCTCGGCATCGCGATGATCGACGACAGCGAGGAGACGATCGAGCCGAGCGAACTCAGCGAGGACGAGCGCTTCAGCGAACCGCGCGTCGAGCAGGTCGGCGAGAACGAGTACGAGGCGTACGTCGTCGCCCGGACGTTCATCTTCCAGCCCGACCCGATCGAGATCCCGGCCGGAAGCGAGGTGACGTTCTACGTGACGAGTCCGGACGTGATCCACGGCTTCAGCGTCGTCGGGACGAACGTCAACACGATGGTCATTCCCGGCGAGGTGTCGACGATGACGGCCGAGTTCGACGAGGCCGGAGAGTACGGGATCGTCTGCAACGAGTACTGCGGCTCCGGTCACCACAACATGGAGGGCCAGATCGTCGTCGTCCCCGAGGACGAGTTCGACATGACCGAACTGTCGGTCGAGGCTCCCGACGAGGTCGAACCCGGCAACGAAACCGAGTTCGAGGTCACGGTCGAGAACGGGCAACTCGAGGACCTCGAGACGACGGTCGCGCTCGAGATCGGCAACGAGACGTTCGAGGAGGACGTGACGGTCGGCGGCGACGACAGCGAGACGGTGACGTTCACGGTCGATACTGCCGATCTCGGCGAGGGCGACCACGACTGGACGGTCACCGTCGACGACTACGAGGAGACCGGGACCCTGACCGTGGTCGACCCGGACGCCGAGAACGGTGACGGAGGTGACGGCGATGAGTAACGCGTACATCGACGACTTCCCAGCGGAAGCGAAGATAATCAGGGCGACGTTCTACAGTTCGTTCCTCGCGCTGGCACTCGGGGGGCTGTTCGGTCTCATCCAGACGCTCCATCGGACCGACGTCTTCCGGTTTATCGACTCGGCGGACTACTACACCGTCCTCACGGCCCACGGCGTCTTCCTCGTGATCTCGTTTACGATCTTCTTCCTCGTCGGGATCTTCACCTGGGCGGTGACGACCAGCCTCGATCGGGGCCTCGAAGATCTCCGATTTACCTGGGGCTGGTACTCGCTGATGGCGATCGGGATAACGCTGTCCGGGGTTGCGATCCTGGCCGGCTTCACCGACGCGATCGACATGAGCGCGTCGGTCCTGTTCACGTTCTACGCGCCGTTGCAGGGCCACCCGATCTTCTACCTCGGCCTCGTGCTGTTCGTCGTCGGGTCGTGGCTCGCAGGCGTCGACTGGTTCCGCTCGTGGTGGGCCTGGAAACAGGAGAACCCCGACGAGCGGATCCCGCTGCCGACGTTCATGGTGCTGACGACGATGATCATGTGGTATCTCGCCACGCTGGGCGTCGCCGCGGCGATCCTGCTGTTCCTGCTCCCGTGGTCGCTCGGCCTGATCGAGACCGTCAACCCGCTGCTGACGCGGACGCTGTTCTGGTTCTTCGGCCACCCGGTCGTCTACTTCTGGCTGATGCCGGCGTACATGATGTGGTACATCATGCTGCCGAAGTTCTCGGGCGGCAAGCTGTTCAGCGACCCGCTGGCCCGCGTCGTGTTCGTGCTGTTCCTGGTGCTGTCGGTACCGACGGGCATCCACCACCAGTACCTCGACCCGGGGATCGCTGAAGGGTTCAAGTTCATCGCGATGACGAACACGATGTTCCTCCTCCTGCCGAGCCTGCTGACGGCGTTCACCGTCGTCGCCAGTATGGAACACGGTGCCCGCCAGCGCGGCGGCGAGGGCTATCTCGGCTGGCTGAAAGCGCTCCCGTGGCGCGATCCCGTCTTCACCGGAATGGCGCTGGCTGGCCTCATGTTCGCCGCTGCCGGCTTCTCCGGGATGATCAACGCCGGGATGAACATCAACTACCTCATCCACAACACGTTCTGGGTCGTCGGCCACTTCCACCTCACCGTCGGCACCGCGGTCGCGCTGACGTTCATGGCCGTCACGTACTGGTTCCTCCCGCAGGTGACCGGGAAGGAACTGTGGAACCGATCGGTTGCCCTCGCACAGGTCGTGATCTGGTTCCTCGGGATGACGTTCATGTCCAACGCGATGCACCGGGCCGGCCTGCTCAGCGTGCCGCGCCGGACCGCCGAACCCCAGTACGAGGGCGTCACGTTCGACGCCGCCGTCGGGAGCATCGGCGAACTCGACGCCCAGATCGCGCTCGGCGGAACCCTGCTGTTCCTCTCGCTCGTGCTGTTCTTCGCGAACGTGATCGGCACGGCGCTCAACGGCCGGAGCGACGACCTCCCGGCGAACGAGTACGCCGGCACGCTCTCCGGCCCCGAGGACTCGCCGCAGGTGCTCGACAACCTCAAACTCTGGACCGCGATCGCGATCGTGCTCGTGATCTTCGCGTACTCGTTCCCGCTGCTGAGCATCATCGAGCGCGGTGGGCTGTTCGGTCCCGACATCAATCCGTTCCCGGCCAGCGTCGAGTCGGTGACGCTGTTCGCGGCGGCGATCGAACACGCGGCCACGGCCGCGATCGCATCGGCAGGTGATCTCGCACACTCGACCCTCGCCGGGGTGATCCGATAGTGCGCATCTCGAAGGGCGGACTCCTCGTCGTGCTCGCACTGCTCGCCCCGCTCCTGGTCGAGCTCCGGACGGTGCTCGCCTGGGTCAATATCGAACTGAGCGTGGGCCAGACGGCCCTGGTCGGCCTCGTCATCGTGACCGCGATCCTCGTCTGGGCGTTCCTGCCCGAAGACGAGAACGGTGGCGCCGAGGACGACTCGCCCGCTCGCGACCTCACGAACGGCGACTGATCAGTCGTCCGCGAGCGACGCGCCGGATCCGCCCCGCTCGCCGGTCCCTTCTGCTGGCTGGACCGCCGACTGCCACGACATAATCGCCATCGCCAGCACCAGCAGGAGTCCCCAGAGGAACGCGGTCGGGTGGAGGAACTCGAGTTCGAACCCGGCGGCGAGCCACACGGTCAGCGGGAGCGCCCACTGGCCCACGACGAACGCCCACGTCACGATCCGCTCGATCGACGCTCCCATTCCGAACGTGGGGAGCACGACCCCGAGGGCGATCGCCAGGATCGAGAGGACGCCGAGGTGTGCGTGCCCGCCGATCAGCCACTGCGGGACCGTCCCGCCGGCCGCGATGAGGTAGTTCTGGTACAGTCCGACGACCATCATAACGGTCAGTCCGAGGAATCCGGACGTCTTGAGGATCCGTGACATATAGGATCAAATGATAATTCACTTTATTTAGATTTTCGGGCCGGATGTCGGACTCAACCGATCGTTGCGGCTCTTCCGAGCGCTCGGTTCCGTCGGTGAATCCCTCGTGACGAACTTCGGGGACGTCCCCGACCGGCGCCTCGCGAGGTCTCCGAGTTCCGTGAGACCACGCAATCGGTCCCTCGCGGACAGAAAACCAGCAGGAACGCGTCGGTTTCATCGAATCGCTGGTGACGTCTCACCAGGTCTCGATCCGGCCCTCCCGGACGTCTTCCGCACACCCCTCGCAGTCGGGGTGGCCCGCCTCGTAACAGGCCGGTCGGTACTCGTCGTCCAGCATTGCCGCCCGCCGTTCGGCGTAGCGCCGGCAGACGATCTTCGTCCGCCCCTCCTCGTCCGACGGCAACTCGCGGGCGTTTCTCGCCACCCGGTAGGCCTCGCGGGCCTCGTCGAGTTGCGCGTCGGTCGACGTGCGTAGCTCCTCGTACTGCTCGCCCGCCTCCCGGAGTTTCGATCGCAGGAACCGCTCGAGTCGGCGACGATCCGCCATTGGGATCGTGTTGGGTCGCCGATCACATAGTCCCGTCGCCGACGCCGCGAGTCGAGCGACGGCTCGATCGGGTCACCGGTCGTCGTAGACGACGTCGCCGTCGACCAGCGTCAGCGCCACGTCGATCGCGTCGATCTGATCGGTCTGGTTCCACGGCGACGCCTCGAGGACGACCAGGTCGGCCCGTTTCCCGGCCTCGACCGTCCCCAGGCGGTCCTCGTCGAAGCCGGCGTAGGCCGCGCCACGCGTGTAGGCCCGGAGCGCCTCGGTAACCGACAGTCGCTGGGCGTCGACGGGCGCGTTCACCGCGTGGTGGATCCCGAGCAGGGGATCGAGCGGCATGCAGTCCGACCCGAACGCGAGCGGGACGTCGTAGTCCAGCGCGCGCCGGAACCGGTTCGTCCGTTTCCGCCGCTCGACGCCGAGGCGCTGGTCGTAGAGGCCGCCCTCCTGAGCCCAGCGGTGGAAGTTCGGCTGCATCGAGGCCACGATGCCGGTCTCGGCCATCCGCTCGAACTGGTCGTCGGTCGCCAGTTCCGCGTGCTCGATCCGGTGGCGGCTCCCGGCGGGATCGTCCGTCTCCGCGAGCGCCGACAGCGTCTCCTCGATCGCCTCGTCGCCGATCGCGTGCACGGAGAGCTGGAAGTCGTTGCCGTCGGCCCGATCGACGAGCGACGCGAGGGCCTCGGGATCGACGACCCACTGGCCGCGGTTGCCGTCCGCGTCGCCGTCGCCCGTCGCGGTCCCGTCGCTGTCGTCCTCCCCGTCGGCCCCGACGTAGGGTGCGCTCAGCTTCGCCGTCTCGCTCCCGATGCTCCCGTCGGAGAAGGACTTGATCGCGCCCGTCTGGACGCGCGCGTCCGCAGTGCCACCCTCGGCGTCGGTCGCCAGTCCGACCTCCGCGAGGGCCTCGAGATGATCGCTCCAGTAGTCGATCCGAACGCGCAGGGGTAGATCGCCCGCGGCGGCCAGTTCCCGATACACGCGCGGGGCCATCGAGCCCCGGACCTTGTCGTGGACGCCGGTGACGCCCAGGGCGACGGCGTGACCCGCCGCGGCCGCGAGCACCTCGCGCATCTCGGATCGATCGGCCGTAATCTCGCGCCGGACCACTTCGGCGGCGTCTTCGACGGCGACGCCGGTCGGTTCGCCGTCCGCGGTCCGGAGGTCGGCGGCGGGCATCTCGTCCCGGAGCCGTTCCAGTGCGATCGAGTTCAGCGAGGCGGTGTGCAGGTCGACCCGCATGGCGACGACCGGGCGCTCCTCGCTCACCCGATCGAGGTCATTGTGGGTGAGAGTTCGGGACTCGCCCCACTCGCTCTCGTCGTAGCCGAACCCGAGGACCCACTCGCGATCGGGGTCGCTCGCCGCCTGTTCGGCCAGCAGGTCGAGGCTCTCGGCGCGGCTCTCGGCGGCCGAGAGGTCCGCGTGCACGAGGTGCTGGCCCAGTTGCTCGAGGTGGGTGTGGGCGTCGATGAAGCCCGGCAGGACGACCCGCCCCTCGCAGTCGATCCGATCGGTCTCGACCCCCTCGAGGAACGCGATCTCGTACGTGTCGCCCACGCGGACGATCTCGCCGTCCCGGATCGCGACGGCCTCGTGGGTCCGATCGGGCTCCGTCAGGGTGTGTAGCTCCGCGTTCGTCAGCAGGAGATCCGCAGCCGCGGTCATGCGAGAGTGCGCGCGGGCGAGGAGCAAAACAGTTGGGTTCGATCCGCGTGCTCCACCTGACCGGACGGTCAGACTCCCGGTTCGTGCCCGTGTCGGGGACGGTTCGGACGTGATGACCGTCACGGCGGCCCCAGAACTGGTAGATTCATGATGGGTGATGACATACCATTGGCCATCCGGCAATGGCGAGCAGAGACGACGTGACCAGAGTTCTCGCGTCCTGTGACGAGTGTGGCTCCGTCTACGCCGCGCGGCAGTGGCCCGACGGATCGGTCAAACTGATCGGACAGGAGGGGTGCAGTTGTGGCTCGACCGCGTTCACCGTTCTCGACGACGCCGACGACTCCGATTCGACACCGATATCGGATGCCGAGTGATCGTTCAGGTATCGTCGCGCAAGCGGCCGGCGATCCCCACCATCGCCGGATCGCGTCTCCGGTAGCCGTCCGGTACGAGGTCTTCGCCGGCACCCGGGCGTCGCGAGCGGTCGAGGCACGCCTCGATTCCGATCGCCGCCGTCCCGGGACGGATCAGCAACTGTTAGGACCCGTGACCGTCTTGGCCAACCCATGACAGACCCGCAGGACCTCGCCGATCGCGTTCGCGAGGGCGACCTCCGGATCCACGAACTCGAGGCGCACGCCGACGCAGACGTCGCAGCCGAGGCTCGACGGCTGTTCGTCGAACAGGAGACCGGCACCGATCTCGACGCGATCGGCGACTACGGCTTCCCCGCCGAGGTCGCGGAGTCGGCCATCGAGAACATGATCGGCGCGGCCCAGGTGCCGATGGGCGTCGTCGGGCCCGTCCAGGTCGACGGCGGCGCTGCCGACGGCGAGCACTACCTGCCGCTCGCGACCACCGAGGGCGCGTTGCTCGCGTCGGTCAACCGCGGCCTCTCGGTGATCCGCTCGGCCGGGGGTGCGGACGCTCGCGTCACGAAGAACGGTATGACCCGCGCCCCGGTGTTCCGGGTCGACGGCGTGGCCGAGGCCGCCGAAACCGTCGAGTGGGTCGACGACAACACCGGAGCGCTCAGGGAGGCCGCGGAGTCCACCACGAACCATGGCGAACTGCTCGGCGTCGAACCCTACGTCGTCGGCGACTCCGTCTACCTGCGCTTCGCCTACGACACCAAGGACGCGATGGGGATGAACATGGCCACGATCGCGACCGAGGCGGCCTGCGAGGTCGTCGAGCGCGAGACCCCCGCCTCGCTCGTCGCCGTCTCGGGCAACCTCTGTTCGGACAAAAAACCCGCCGCGATCAACGCCGTCGAGGGTCGGGGCCGCTCCGTGACGGCGGACGTCGTGATCCCCGGCGAGGTCGTCGCGGACCGACTCCACACCACGCCCGAGGCGATCGTCGAGGCCAACACCCGCAAGAACCTGATCGGGAGCGCTAAGGCCGGAAGTTTAGGGTTCAACGCGCACGCGGCGAACGTCGTCGGCGCGGCCTTCCTCGCGACCGGCCAGGACGAGGCCCAGGTCGTCGAGGGCGCGAACGCGATCACGACGATGGACACCCGGGAGGGAGAAGACGGAACCGACGATCTCTACGCGAGCGTCTCGCTCGCCTCGCTCGAGGTCGGCACCGTCGGCGGCGGGACGAAACTCCCGACGCAGTCGGAGGCGCTCGAGGTGCTGGGTCTTCGCGGTGGCGGCGATCCGGCTGGATCGAACGCCGACGCACTGGCCGAGATCATCGCCGTCGGCGCGCTCGCCGGCGAACTCTCCCTGCTCGCCGCGCTGGCCTCGAACCACCTCGCGAGCGCCCACGAGGATCTCGGCCGGTAGTCGTCGTACTGCTAGCTCGGCGCATCGCGTCCCTCGCGGCGGGCACGAACCGTCACGACCGCGACGTACGACCCGCCGGCGACGAGCAGGAGCAAGCCGCCGGCGACCTGCTGGCCGCTGGCGGCGATCGTGACGAGGAGGAGTCCGGTACCTGCGAGGGCATACGCACCGGCGAGATCCCGCCGACCGTAGGCGCCGTGGAGGACGGCGATCGCGAGGGCGGTCAGCGCGACGATTCCCGTCGCCAGCGCCGTCGTCTCGACCCCGAGTAGCGTTCGGCTGACGAGCGTACCGTAGGCGAGGGCGGCGACGGCGGCGACCGTCCCGACGCCGATCGTCACTTCCTGCACGTCGACCGTTTCGTCCATGGCTGACCCTGTTCTGCGCCGAGCCAAAGCCCTGCCGTTCGATCGGTCCGGGACCGACAGGCCTTCGACCCCGAGACGGGGACTACAGGCGACGGTATCGGCCGCGGCTCTCGCTCACCTCGCCGCGTCTCACGAGTTTCTCGAGGGCCTTCCTGACGTACTCGGCCGAGACGCCGCGATCGCCCGCGTAGTCGACGATCTCGTCCTCGCTCGGCCGATCGAGGTCCGAGAGCGCCGCCTCGACGATTTCCTTCTTGCTGCCGCTTCGGGTCGGCCCGCGCGGGTCCCGCTCGCCCGCGTCCGCGACCTCGTCGACGTCGAGACCCGATTTCGCGAGGTACTCGTCGTCGTCGACGACGCCGTCCGCGACGTCGCCCTCGAGGGCCGCGAAGGAATCCAGTTCGGCGAACGTCTCGCCTTCGCCCTGCCGGTTCGCCAGCATCGAGGCACGGACCTCGCGGGCCTCGTCGGCGTCGTCGGTCTCGACGAACTTCTTGCGCTTCTCGTAGTCCTTCCGCGAACCGCAGCGGGGACACTGCGTCGTCTCTGATCGGCCCTCGATGAGCCAGAGGTGCGAGCACTCGCTACAGCCGACGACGGCGTACATGATACTACCTGGTGACGCGATCCTGTTTAAGGGCTCGGAGTGATGCGAGAGTAACGTTTCTGACCCGGCCGGCCCAGGGTGCGTGTATGGGTGAAGACGAGATCGAAACGCCGGACGACATCACCGGTGTCAATCACGCCAGGACGATGCTTGGGATCGATCGAGAGGCGAGCGACGATGCGATCGACGCCGCCTTCGAACGGATTGCCGCCGACACCGGCGGCGAGCGGTACTGGGCGGGGGTCAAGGCCCGCGAGATCGCCCGACTGGATTCCGTCCCCGACGGCACGGTCGTCTACACCGTCCTCCGGTCCGATCCAGCGCCTGCCGATCTCGAGGCGCTTACCGACGCGACGGACCTGCTTTCCTGTGCGCCACCGCCGGCCGATCGGCGGAGCCGAAACTCCTACGAGCGCGGTCTCCGTCGCACGCTCGAGACCGCTCGCGATCGGCTCGATGCACTCGCATCCACGGACGGGTACGACGTTTCGAAACCGAACGTTCGCTCACTCGAGGTCGCGTTTCACGCCTTGCGACAGGAGGATCTTGCGGCGGGAAAACGGTGGGTCCTCGGTCCCGACGACGGGTCCGGATCGCGGACGCGGGGCGACGATCGGAACCGGAATCGGGAATCGCAACGCGACGGAGACGCCAGGCCACGCCCTGAAGACGATCTCGTTCGCGGCTGGAAATACAGCGTCACGTCCGACGGCGCGACCGAGTACTACGTCTCGCCGGATGGTGAAACGTTCCTCCGCATCTCGACGTCTGACGCACCCGACGGACCGGAAACCGGATGCACGGTTGTCCGACGGGAGAGCGGCGACGTTGTTGAGACCCACACCGGCCGATACGGCGAGCTACAGCGGCTGATCAAGCGGTGGATCCTCGAAGACGGGTCCGGCCGGTGATCCGGCTACGCTCACCGCGATCGATGTCCCTTTGCCTGCGCTCGTCGAGGCCTCGGGTATGGGATTCGAACGCGTACCACTTGCCGACCTAGATCCGTCGGAAGCCGCCGACGGCGTCCACCTGGCACTGATGGCCGGCACCGACTCGATGAACGTCCAGCACTTCGAGATCGAACCCGGTGCGGCCGTCGAGGAACACAGCCACCCCCACGAGCAGACGGGGTTCATCTACGAGGGCGAACTGGTCTTCCTGTCGGACGGCGAGGAGATCGTCTGCGAGCCCGGCGACTCCTACGCGATCCCGGGCGAGCAACCCCACGCGGCCGAGAATAGGGGCGACGAGACGGTCCGCGGCGTCGACATCTTCAGCCCGCCGCGCGAGAACCCGAGCTGGCAGGAGAGTAGCCGCTGATACGGTTTACTGTACGTCATTTCCGGCGCAACCGCGATCCGGGCGGCGGTTGCGCCGGTACATCGGTACAGCAATCCGTATGAAACCGCTCACACGTCGATCGTACGGCCGTCGTGCGATCGATGTGTAACTAGGTTCAGTGGCTACTGTCGCTGTACTCCTCGAGCGCGTCCCACTCCCGGCGCATCAGTTCGCGGACGCCGTGCTCGAGAACCCCCTCACCGAGCGACGTCGCCCGATAGTACGAGTAGAGGCCGTCGGCGTCGGGTTCCTTCCGTTTTCGATTTTCGACGAGTCCGACGTCGACGAGTTCGTCGAGGTGGTAGTGGAGGACGTTCGACTCGACGCCGAGTCGGTCACGCAGTTCGCTGGCGCTTTGCGGTCCCGCTTCGACCAGCGCGTTCAGGACGCGAAACCGCGTCTCGTTCCCGATCGATCGCTGCATCGCGAGGTACTCCTCGAGTGACAGGACGCTGTGTTCGGGCGGACAGGAAGTTCCGTCTCGTCTCCTCGGGTGCTCTGGTTCACCCATGGCGGCGTATCGTGACGCCGACTGATAGCCGTTGTCCGACTCAGCGATCGCTGAAATCGTCCCGATTAATACGAGCGAGTCGCAGTTCCGCGCGGACCGCTGACGGCTTGGCGACCGAAGCTCACTCGAGGGACTTTCGCATCTCGACGTGGGGAATCCCCGCCTCCTCGAACTCCTCGCCGCGGCGTTCGTAGCCGAGTCGACGGTAGAACGCGGCGGCCCGGGTCTGGGAGTGCAGTTTGAGTTCGGTCAGGTCCCGGTCGCGCGCCGCGTCCTCGACGGCGGCCATCAGCTCCCGACCGATCCCCTCCTCCCGTCGCGACTCGAGGACGGCGACGCGTTCGACCTTGCCGAGTCCCGGGTTCGGCTCGCGGAGTCGGGCGGCCCCGATCGGCTGGCCGTCGTCGTAGGCGACGAAGTGGACGGCCTCGTCCTCGTGCTCGTCGTACTCGATCGCCTCGTCGACGCCCTGTTCCTCGACGAACACCGTCTGCCGGACGTCGAAGGCGTCCGCCCGCTGTGCGTCCGAATCGACTTCGCGTACCTCGGCCATCGGGCGGGTGTAGGCGACGGCGTGCCGAGAGCGTTACTATCGCGCCGCCGACCGATCGCGGAGCGCTCGCACGTCAGCCGCGACGCCGGCCGCTCCGTCTTCGGGAATCCGATCGGCCCAGAGGAGGCCCGCCACGTCCTCGCCGTCGAGGGTCGGTTCGTCCGCGATCGGTCGGCCGGCGACCGTGGCCCGGACGAGCACGTCGGTCGTCGTCACTGTTCGATCGTCGTCTTCGAGTTCGAACGCGACGCGGCGAAGGCGAACTGGATCGTCGAGGGTCGCGTCTACCCCGGTCAGCGCGCCGGCCACGCGACGGGCGGCCTCGGCCCAGTCAGTGTCGGTGTCGACGGGGACAGCGGGAAGCGTCCATCCGCGAGGGCCGTCGCTCACGACGAGGACATCGCCAGCGTCGTTCGTGAGCCCGACGGTCACGTGGCTCTCGAGACCGCGGGCCGTCTCGAACTCCGATCGCGTCACGGTTCGCGTTTCGGTCTGGACGGCGACGTCGTCGCGATCCTGCAGGGACTGCGGATCGAGGTCGAGTGTGGACTCCATGCGTGAGAGACTGGACTGCCCGGCCGAAACGGTGCCGGTTTCGATCGCAGTGATGCAGAGAGCGCAAAAAACGAGACAGGCGATGCGTTTGCCGCCAGTGGCTGTCTACGACAGCTTTTCGAGAGCGTCAGAACGCATCGCGTTCTGACTGCCCGAAAAACTCTCTACGAGAGTTTTTCGATATTGCTGACGACTTCCGCAGTGTACTCGCTGGTGGCGAGTTTCTCGGCGTCCTCGAGCTGGCGTTCGAGGTCGTAGGTGACGTTGCCCGAGGAGATGGTCTCCTCGACGGCGTCGCGGATGAGGTCGGCAGCGTCGTCCCAGCCGAGGTAATCGAACATGAGACGGCCCGAGAGGATCATCGCGGTCGGGTTGGCCATGTCCTGGCCGGCGCGCTTGGGCGCGGAGCCGTGGACTGGCTCGGCGAGCATGCGACCCTTGCCGAAGTTGCCGCCCGGCGCGATGCCGAGACCGCCGATCTGGGCACCGGCGGCGTCGGAGAGGTAGTCACCGTTGAGGTTGGGCATCGCGAGCACGTCGAACTCGTCGGTGCGGAGTTGCATCCACTGGAGCATCGCGTCGGCGAGGCGCTCCTCGACCATGACGGCGCCCTCGGGGATGTCGATGTCGTCCTGCTCTTCCCACAGGGAGTCGGGGGCGGCGAAGACCTCGTCGTCGGGGTACTCCTCGTCGGCGACCTCCATGCCCCACTCGGAGAACTGCCCCTCGGTGAACTTCATGATGTTCCCCTTGTGGACGAGCGTGACCTTGTCGCGATCGTGCTCGAGGGCGTAATCGATCGCCTCGCGGACGAGACGCTTCGACCCCTTCTCGGTGATCGGCTTGATGCCGATGCCGACGGGGCCCTCGTGGATGGTCGAATCGAAGCCCATGTCCTGCTCGACGAAGTCGCGAACCTGTTCGACTTCGTCGGTGCCGGCTTCCCACTCGATGCCGGCGTAGACGTCCTCGGTGTTCTCCCGGAACGTCACCATGTCCATCTCCTCGGGCGCCTTCATCGGCGACGGGACGCCGTCGAGGTAGTAGGTCGGTCGGACGTTCGCGTAGAGGTCGAGCGTCTGGCGGAGCGCGACGTTCAGCGATCGGAAGCCGGCGCCGACCGGCGTCGTCAGCGGGCCCTTGATCGCGACGCGGTGTTCCTCGATCGCCTCGACGGTCTCGTCGGGCAGGTTGACGTCCTCGCCGTAGATCTCGCGCGCGCTCTCGCCGGCGTAGACGCGCATCCAGTTGATTTCGCGGCCGGTCGCCTCCGCGGCGGCCTCGAGGACCTCCTGTGCGGCAGGACCGACGTCCTTGCCGATCCCGTCGCCGTGGATGATCGGGATGATCGGGTTGTCGGGCACCTCGATCTCGTCCTCGGCACCCTCTTTCAGCGTGATCTTTTCCCCGTCCTCGGGGACCTCGATCTTGTCGTAGCTCATCTCGTCTGTACGGTGCCCCGATGGGGGTAAAAGGTCTACCATTTCCATCGACGGCGGCAAAAGTTGTTCGCAAACGTATCGGCGATATTCGGCCGCTGAGGACGAATCGGTGCGGGTGAGTGGCTGTGTGTGCCGAACTCGTTCTGCGGATTGTATATAAACGATCGTCATATAGCGGGTCTGTTACTGGCGAAAACTGCCGCTCTCATCAGTCTAATTACCATTCTTGGACTGATCGACGTGCGGGTTCCCACCCGGCCGAAGGGACGGGCTTCGGACGCCGATCGGGACGGCCACTCCGGCGGTCGGTCAGGACGAGTACTCCGGCGACCGGTCCAGATAGCGAAACAGCAGTACCACGCCCGCGACGACGAGGACGCTGCCGACGCCTGCGAGCGCGAATCGGCCGATCGTCAGCAGCCAGGATTCCGTGAGGGCCGCCCACAGGAGTGCGAGCGACGTGCTACCGACGACGATCAGGGCGACCCCGACGTCGACGGGATCCCGTTCGTCGCGGAGGGCCAGCCGAGCGATTGCGATCGCCGCCATCGTGGCACAGAACGCGACGAGCAGGAGGGCCGTCGTCATCGTCGTCGCGGTACTCGGGCCCCCATCGTAAGTCCCGGTGGTTCGGTTGCGACGGCAGGCCCGGCACGGACCCGGGGTAGAAAGTCACAAGGCTCGCCGCGCGAGAGAGAACGCGCATGCAGGTACTCGTCCACGGTGGTGCAGGGAGCGACCCCGACGACCCCGATTCGCGGCGGGAGATCCTCGAAGCCGCGGCCGAAGACGGTGCGGCGGCCCCGTCGCCCGTCGACGCGGTCGAGACGGCCGTCAATCGGCTCGAGTCCTCGCCGCGGTTCAACGCCGGCGTCGGGAGCGCGGTCCAGAGCGACGGCCGGATCAGGACCGACGCGGGGCTCATGACCGACGACCGATCGGTCGGGGCGGCGTGTTCGATGCCGGACGTCGAGCACGCTGTCAGCGTCGCCCGAATCGTGATGGAAGAGACGCCACACGGCTTCGTCTCGGGCGGCCACGCCGTCTCGCTGGCCGAGGCGTTCGGCGTCGAGACGGGGGTCGACTGCTGGAGCGATCGGACGCGCGAGCAGTGGGCGGAACTCGACCCGCCGACCGGGAGTACCCGCGAGGAACTGGCGTGGATCCGCGACCGGTACGGCCGATCGGATCCCGACGGGCGAGACGAACGGACGGACGAGCGCGGACAGGAGGCCGACGATCGCAGAGCAGGCCCGATCGACGAGCACGACCACGACACGGTCGGGGCGGTCGCGTTCGACGGGGAGTCGCTCGCCGCGGCGACGTCGACGGGCGGGCGCTGGCTCGCGCTCGCGGGCCGGGTCGGTGACGTGCCCCAGGTCGGGGCTGGCTTCTACTGTTCGCCCGCCGCCGCGGTCAGCGCGACGGGTGCCGGCGAGGACATCGCCC
Organism: Halosolutus amylolyticus; assembly: GCF_023566055.1. Classification (NCBI taxonomy): domain Archaea; kingdom Methanobacteriati; phylum Methanobacteriota; class Halobacteria; order Halobacteriales; family Natrialbaceae; genus Halosolutus; species Halosolutus amylolyticus. The sequence goes on from NZ_JALIQP010000005.1 coordinate 73,558, forward strand.
GCGTCACGCTCTCGCGACGCGTCGCTCGGCACGTCGAACGGGGACGTGACGCGTCCGCGGCAGCGGAACTCGCGATCGAGGAGTTCGCGGAACTAACTGGCTCGACGGCCGGGGTGATCGTTATCGACGCGCGTGGAACCCTCGGCTCGGCGTACAACAGTGCCGCGATGCAGACCGCTCGCGCGACGTCGTTCTCGGGGTAAGGCCCTCGAGACCGGTGTCACCCGCCGGGTACAGTGCCGTCGGTCTCGAGGGATCCCCTCGCGTGGACGGCCCGGAAACGGATCGAACGAGGGCTGTGGCGTCTCTCACGCCACTCGGACCCGAGGCGTTCGACGGGGATAATCGGACACGACTGTTTCACGGAATTCGGTCCCGTTACGAGTCGTTTCCGGAAGAAACGGTCGGCGGCGGGTTTACCGGGGCGGCTCTCGTTCCAGTCAGTTCGACGATCGTCGTCACATAGTTTTATTATCGTCGTGACCATCACGAGAACTGATGCTCGAACCCCCGCATCACGCGGCACGACGGTGTCCGGACTGCGCGGCGACGCTCTCGAACGTCCAGGGCCTCGCCGCCTGTTCCGACTGCGACTGGGTCGACGATCGGCGGGCCGACCGCTGACTGCACGCGTCGGCCGGAGGCGGAACCTCTTTTTGTCGACCGATACAACCCCGTCGCATGGCCGAATCCGACGTGGACCTGGAGTCCGAGCAGTACGAGAAGCACCGTGAAGCCGGCGAGATTCTCGCGCAGGTGCGCGAGGAAGCGGCCGATCGCGTCGAGGTCGGCGCGAGCCACCTCGAGGTCGCCGAGTACGCAGAAGACCGGATCCGCGAACTCGGCGGGAAGCCGGCGTTTCCGGTGAACATCTCGATCGACGAGGAGGCGGCCCACGCCACGCCGTCGATCGACGACGAGTCGACCTTCGGCGAGGAGATGATCAACCTCGACATCGGCGTTCACGTCGACGGCTGGCTCGCCGACACGGCGATCACGGTCGACCTCTCGGGGAACCCGGAACTCGCCGAGGCCTCCGAAGAGGCCCTCGCAGCGGCGCTCGAGGTCGTCGAACCGGGCGTCGAGACCGGCGAGATTGGCGCGGAGATCGAGGACGTCATCGACGGCTACGGCTTCAACCCGGTCGTCAACCTCACCGGTCACGGGCTGGGCCACTGGGAGCAACACACCAGCCCGAACATCCCCAATCGTGCGGTCTCGCAGGGGACCACGCTGGAGGTCGGCGACGTCGTCGCCATCGAACCGTTCGCGACCGACGGCGGCGGGAAGGTCACCGAGGGCGCGAGCGAGGAAATCTTCGCCCTCGAGCGCGAGGGGAGCGTTCGGAACCGGCAGGCTCGCGACGCGCTCGACCAGATCACCGAGGAGTTCCGCACGCTTCCCTTCGCGACGCGCTGGCTCGAGACCGGTCGGGCCGAGATGGCGCTTCGCCGACTCAAGCGCAACGACATCGTCCACGGCTACCCGGTGCTCAAGGAGGACGACGGCTACCTCGTCAGCCAGAAGGAACACACGCTCATCGTCACCGAGGACGGCTGTGAAGTGACGACGAGGTAGGGAGGAGAACGGGGACCGAACGTCGGTTCGTCCGCGATCGCACCCCGGGAGGGGCCGATCGGGATCGGTTCGCTACCGGATCGACGGGTACGCGATCAGGCGTTGTTCATCCGCTGACTGGTCCGGTTCCCACACCGCTGGCACTCGGCCACGCGGTAGGGCTCGCGGGAGAATTCGGCGTTCTCGTTTTTGAGGCTCTCGGTCCGGATCTGGACGGACACCTCGTGGAGGGTTTCCAGCTCGCAGTCGTCACAGCGTTCGGTCATCCCGTTGAATGAGTTGTCTGTCGTTGCCATTACTGGATCCGTAAGAATAGTGTCCTCTTAAACCCCTGCTTCATTTCGAAACGTGAGTTTAGAAAATCGCAAGACGGTATTACCATCCGTATAAAACGATCTGAGAGCGTTCATTACTGTTTAGTGACGTCTCTTGAGGCGTATTCAACGATCGGTCGATAATGGTGACAGTATGGTTACTTTTCATTATCGGCTTCTAGCGTGTCGTCCGATCGCATGTGTCGTCTCGGCCGACCGCATGGGCCGTCTCGTCTGGACAGGGGTCCGTATCGTACGATACGCGAGGGCCTTCCTGGGCGTCCGCCACTCCAGTCGCCGGCGAGTCCGGTCCGTCGAACCAGTGGCGAAGACGACTTATCGCAGTGGGAATACCCGCGAGTATGGACCAGGTGTTCGCACCGTGGCGGATCGAGTGGATCGAACGCGAGGACAAGAACCCCGATATCGAGGCGTGCGTCTTCTGTGAACTCCCGGCGCTTGACGCCGATCTGGACAACCTGATCGTCGCGCGGAGCGACCACGCGTTCGTCATGCTGAACAACTACCCGTACAACCCGGGCCACGCGATGGTGATTCCCCACGCACACACCGGCGACTACCGGGACCTCGACGACGAGCACCTGCTCGATCACGCCCGCCTGAAACAGCGGACGTTCGACGCGCTCGAGACGGCGCTCGATCCGGACGGCTTCAACGCCGGCCTCAACCTGGGCGAGGGGGCCGGTGGCTCGATCGGGGACCACCTCCACACGCACATCGTTCCGCGCTGGCAGGGCGACACGAACTTCATGCCCGTCCTCAGCGACACGTCCGTGATCGTCGAGGCGCTCGCGGACACCTACGATCGGGTCCACGAGGCGTTCGCCGACCAGGCGGAGACGAGGGTTCCCGGCGAGGACGCCGCGGTCGTCGTCGAGTAGCGTACGTGTCGCCGAGCGGTGGGAATTTTGGTCGCTCCCGCACTACGCCTATCCGTGACAACCGACGAGGCCCTCGCGTCCGCTGCACGGACGATTCGCGACGCCGACGAGATCGTCGCCCTGACCGGTGCGGGCGTCTCCACCGCGTCGGGCATCCCCGACTTTCGGGGAGAGGACGGCCTCTGGCAGCAGTACGACCCGGCTGACTTTCACGTCGATCGGTTCCGGGCGGATCCGGCCGGCTACTGGGACCAGCACCTCGACCTGTACGACGAGTTCTTTGACGGCGACGTCGCCCCGAACGCCGCCCACGACGCGCTCTCCGACCTCGAGGCCGCGGGCCACCTCGACACGCTCGTCACGCAGAACATCGACGGCCTCCACGCCGAAGCGGGTTCGGATTCAGTCGTTCGCCTCCACGGGACCGCGGCCAACACGGTCTGCCAGTCGTGTCGGGAGCGCTACGACGTCGAACCGATCCTCGAACGGGCCCGTGACGGCGACGTGCCGCCGACCTGCGACGAGTGCGATGGAACCCTCAAACCGGACACCGTCCTCTTCGGCGAACGGCTCCCCGAACGCGCGCTCATGCGATCGCAGGCCGCCGCTCGGTCGGCCGACGTCTTCCTGGCGATCGGGTCCTCGCTGACCGTCGAACCGGCCGCGTCGCTGCCGCGGACGGCCGCCGATCGCGGCGCGACGCTCGTGATCGTGAACCTCGACGAAACGCCGCTCACCGATCGCGCGGCCCACGACTTCCGGGCGGACGTGACCGACGTCGTGCCGCGGCTCAGGGACGCGATCGTCGGCGACGCGGAGTGAGGGGCCGAACCCGCGGGATCGAACAGTTCGATCCAGCGGACGGTGGAAACCTTGATGAGTGTTATCGTGGCACGTCACAACGTAGCAAGGGTGGTACACATGACCGACGCATACGTCAACATCCTGGTCGATCCGGGTGCCGTCACAGACGCCGCGAACGAGATCGGTGATCTCGACGCGGTCAGCACCGTCCACGTCGTTACCGGGGAATACGACGTCATCGCCCAACTCGATCTCGACGATTCCGACGACCTGCCCCGCGTCGTCGCGGACGAAATCCACGGCGTCGCGGGCGTCGTGGATACGGTAACCAACGTCGCCTTCGAGCCCTGACCGACGGGCGGCGTCGCGGGGGCAATGTCCTCGTCTCGCCTCTCCAGGCCGATCCAGCGCCCGGTCCGGCCGTGGGCTCGATCGGCGGCGTCACCGATTCGTAAGCCAGCAAAACGGTCCGCCTGCCCGTACGCTTTTGAGCGAATGGGTCGTGTTCCCGATCGACATGGAGTACGAAGTCGTCCATACGGAGGACGTCCCGATGACCGACCTCTCGGAGATCGACGAGGTACCTCCGGACCTGCAGATTCGGGCGCTCGACGAGGTACTGCCGACCGAGAACGTCCAGCTCAAGCTCTGGTACTTCGACCCCGGCGAGGAGATCCAGTATCACGCCCACGCCGAACAGGAGGAACTGTACTTCGTCCTCCAGGGGGAGTTCTCGGTCAAACTCGGCCGCTCGGGCGAGGAAGAGTACGTCGAGGCCGGGCCGGGCACGGTCTGGATGGCCCGGCCGGAGATCGGCCACGGCCACCGCAACGTCGGCGACGAGGAGGGGGTCGTCCTCGCGATCGGCGCGCCGGCCGTCGAGGACGCGGGCCTCGATCCGCACAGCCTCGGCGACGGCGAGTAGCGCCCGACACCGACCGATCGTAGCCGATGTACGTCTCAGGCGTACGTCGCGTCGAGATAGTCCAGGATCCGTTCCGATTCGGCCATCGTCACGCCGTAGTCGTCGTCGACGACGACTGGGACCTGCCGCTGACCGGAGAGCCGCCTGACCTCGTTCCGTTTCGAGTGGAGTCCCTCGACCCAGACGCTCTCGTAGTCGACGCCGAGTTCCTCGAGCCGATCGACGACGACCTCGCAGTACGGACAGCCTTCGAGGCGGTACAGGGTGACCATGCCCCGTCGTTCGCACCCGACCGGCAAAAGCGTGGGTGGGCAGTTCCGGTCGGTGGAAGCGTGGGTAGGGCGGTTCCGGTCGGTGGAAGCGTGGGTAGGGCGGTTCCGGTGGCCGGACGTTTTTGGTCCCCGGGCGAGAGTCCCGCGTATGCCACCGACAGCAGGGGAGCGGCTTCCCGACTTCGAGGCACCGCTGTGCGACGGCGAGACGTTCCGATCGACGGCCCTCTCCGCGGCGCTCGGCGATCGGGGTGGCGTCGTCGTCTGCACCGGCTTCGCGTTCAGCGCGATCGCCCAGAACTGGTGGAAACGGTTCGTCCGGGCCGGCTGGGAGGAGTTCGATGGCGTTTCGGTTCTCGGCGTGAGCCGCGACGGCCCCTACGCCCAGAACGAGTTCCTGCGCTGGCTGGACCGGCCCGACTTCCGGTTCTTCGCGGACGTGAACGGCGCGGTGAGCGAGTCGCTCGACCTCCTCGCCGATCGCGATCACATGGCGACCGTCTCGACGCCGTGGCGATCGGCGTTCGTCGTCGATTCCGATCGGGAGGTGCAGTACGCGTTCGTCGCGGACGACTGGATCTCGCCGCTCCCGCGATCGGATATCGAAGCCGCTGTCGAGGCCCTCTGATCGACGGCTGCGTCTCGCGTAGGCGCTGAAGAACGGCGTACTCACGTACGAAACGGGGAGCGATCGGCGATCGGAGTCGGAGCCGCGAACGCGTTTCGTTACGAACAGCCTTTACTCGGGTTCACACCAGAGGGTCGTCCCGCTGCGGGAGCACTCGATCCGGAGGGGATCGTCGTAGGTCACCGAGACGGCGTCCATCGACTGGATGTAGTGTGCCGGCAACCCGCCCTGGGAGCGTTCGTTGAGCTGGCGGAGCAAGCCGGCCTCCTGTAACTCCTCGACTTTCCGGTAGGCGGTCGATTGTGGCAGGTCGAGTTCCTCGGCGATTTCGGGAACCGTCACCGGCTCCGTAGCCTGCAGATACACCTCGCGCGAGTCGTCGGTGGCGAGCAGTTCGATTATCGCCTGCGGGTTACACCCCATCGGACCGTCCCGCTCGGCGTACGTACACCGCGGCTGGTCGTCGACTGTCTCGCTCATATATACCCGTTGTACGTCCGCAAAGGAGTACCTCGTCCCTCCCTCCCAGTCCGTGGGAATTGATCGCGAAACCGGTCGGCCGCCGACGTCGATGGTCAGCCGCTACACCGGCTCTCCGAACGCGTACATCGTCTATCGGCAGCCAGTCCAGGGCGGTCACGCCGATGACGGCCACGACGAGCCCCACCGCGATCGGAATCTTCGAGCGATCGTAACTGGCGGGCCCGTGCTCGTTGACCACCATCGTTCGATTCTCGACGAGCCGTTCGAGCGCCCGATAGCCGGCCTAGACGAGCAACGCGTCGCCCGGCGCCCGGTTGCAGTCGCAGTTGGCCCATTCGTGTGCGGACGACGCTATCGCCGCGCCTGACCGCGACGACGGTCACGTCGAACCGCTGTCGGACGCCAGCGCTGGAGAGCGTCTCGCCCACTAACGGCGATCCGCGGAGGAGGACCACCACGTGAACATCGCGAGCACCGTCAGCGTCGCCGAACTCGCGAACTCCGAGAGGCCGTCGGCGGACGTCACGCCGGTCCAGGGTTCGAGGATCACCAGCGTCACGAGCAGCCCCAGCGCGGTCACGTCCACGGGCACAGGTTCGAGGACGAAGAGCGCGAGGACGACCGTGACGATCGCGAAGACGACGGTGATCTCGGGGGTCAGCGCCGTCTCCGCCTGCAGGAGCACCGTCGGGCCGGCTGTCACACTCTCGTCTTCTCAGGAGTCGTTTAAAAATCGTTCAACAGCGATTTGAAGCCTCCTCGATCGACCGACGTCCTCCCCCGATAGCCTGCGCGTTTTCCCGTCGTGGTCTTCCGGCACACCCGACTTGGTGACCATCTACGCGGCCCGCTGAGCGACCGTCGGGTGGAAAGACTCGAGCCTTGTCGATACTGCGATCCGACTCAGAGAAGGATCCCGTGCAGCAGCTTGTTCGTATAGATGATCGCGGGATAGGTAGCCGGAAATCCGATCAGGAAATTGTTCAACCCCATAAAAACCGCGTTGAACACGTGGAAGAGAACTCCGGCGCCGAGGACGAGGGTCAGAACGGCATCGTTTCCGAAGAGGACGACCGGGAACGCGGTCTCGAATCCGATAACCATCCACGCCCCCGCGAACTGTAGTTTCGGAAACCGAGTCAGGAGACGATAGACGGTCCCGTTACCGTACATCTCCGTGGAGAAGATACTCCCGAGCGCTGTTCCGGTCTGCCACTCCCTGGAGACGAGTTTGCTGACTCCCGCGACGAAGTACGAAAGGACGATTTGAGCCGCGATAAACGCGATCGCTGCGGTTTGCGCAACGCTTCCGTCGGGAAACCACACTGCTACAGCCAGTGCAGGAAGCGTAATCATCGAGACTTGAAACGTTCCGGTAAGGCCGCCAAGGAACCGATACGTGAGGGCGACGTTGGTCGCGAACAACAACCCGAGCAGGAGGACGGAGACGTGGCCGAGGACGGCGAGGGCTACGAGAAGGACTGCGATCGCCACCCTGGCGACTAAAATACCCTGGAAAAACGGCCGCTGCAACACCCGTTCCATGAGCGGCGGGAGCACCCTCCCAGTACGAATGTAGAGTTGCGTGATTTTCCAACTCAGCAATCCGTCGTCCCCGAATCGATCGCGGGTCGCGAAGTGTTCTAACGACGTCACTATCGCGAGCGCCCCGATCAGTACGGTTATTACCCTGATGACCAGCGCCGAGTTAGTCCCCAACTCAGAAAGATACGTTCCGGTTTCTAGTCCGACCATCGCTACAAGTTATGAAACCGTGACACGAAATGCGGTTCGTGTCGGTCCATGGCGCGCGAATGCTGCATCACCATAAACTGCGTTTCCGTGTCTATCTCGGAGTGCGGTCGTTCGGTAACGTAATTCAGTAGCGTCAAGTAGTATACCGAGAGTTCGTTCGAACCCAACTCTATCGTCTGTAGTCCACCGTCCCCGCACTCACGTTCCGTCCCTTCGAGACGGATCGCGTCGATATTCTCGTTTTTTACGTTCGTTCCGAGATTCACCACGATGTCGAATATCAGCTTCGTCCGGTAGATCTCGGGGTTCCAGATGCACTGGGTCTTTCTCCCCGATCTATCGAAGAGTTCGATCTGTTTCCAATCGGTTACGGAGTCATCGACGCGACGGTCTCGGTAGAACAAGTGGTAGTCGTACTGCCCCGGATGCGGTGAGAAAAAGTTCCACTTCGGGACGAGCGTGTTCATCGGCCCGAGAATCCGCGCGAGAACCGTACTCCCCCGGTTCGTCGAGTTGATAACCGTGAGGCCGAACCACACTCCGAAGACCGAAACTACGAGTATATCTACTACTCTCACACCAATAATATAGAAGATACTATATTAAATTTATCGGTGATACTTGGGTGTTCGATCCTACGAGGTAATTTCGAGGTCCCCGATCGCCGCGACGCCGTAGCGGAAGGAGGCCCAACCGATAGCCGAACCGAGAAGTACGGTTGCGATCGGTCCGGCTAACAGAGCGAACGATAGCTCACCGCGCGTACCCGCGTCGTACAGACCGAACGCAGCCGGAACGCCGATCACGACCAGACTGAACAGAAAGACGAGCACCGCTTCCAGACGAGGGATTTCGACGGCCGCGCTGTCGGTCGGGTCAGTCCCGCTAAACTTTGGCAACGCCGTTCCGATTCCGATCGATATGAACGGTGAAAGGAATCCGAGGACACCTCCCAATACGGTGAGAAGTGACTGGGTAAGCAAGCTCGTTCCCACCGTTACGGCAGTACCGAGCGTTGCGATGCCCACGAGGAGTCCGCCGGGAATGGCGGCCGAGAGCGCGTATCCGGTCAACAGTATCTCGCCGCCGCGACGCGTGGTAAGCGCGGCCGTCAGCGCTGGTCCCTCGTTCCCCAGTGGATTGAGGGTCGCTCCGACGCCGACCGCCACCGCTCCGTAGATCGCGACGATCAACGGCGCGCTTGCGGGGAACTCCCTCACAGCAGTGATTCCGGCCCCGCCAGTAAGGACGACTACCAATCCTCCGTATAGGAATACTCGAGGCTGACGACTGATTCGCATCCAGTTCATCAGGACGGCGGCGAAAACGGGGCACGAAATAATCCGTTCGAGACCTCTCGCCCCTCGGAATCGTCTCCGGTTCGATAGCGTCGGGTCGCTTCGCTGGACTCGGTCCGTCAGCCAGAGTCGGTTTCCGATCCGTCCGACGACGAGGAGACTCAAACCGGCGGCAACTGGACCGGAGAACAGGGCCAGAAGTGCGTTCGTGATCGATGCCTCGTCGAGATGGGCCAGCAAAGCGATATCAGCGTACCAGCCTATCGGCATCGTCGACAGCAGCGAGATCGATTGACGAAACTCGAGAAACATCACGAACATCAACAGAACCAACGGCACGGTCACGAACGACCGCTTTCTCCTCGTTTGGAGGACCGTATCCGTAAGGAGACGGGCGGCGAGTATACTGGGATACACCAGTGCAACGACCGTGAGTACGAGAATCGAACTGGCAGCGATCACCGCGATCATCGGGAAGACCGACCCCGAACCCAGTCCGAAACTAACCGCGCCGATCAGTACCGGGGCTCCGAGCAGTCGGATACTGTACGCGGTCAGTGTGAGCATATCGGAGACGGCGAGGGTCCGCGGTGTCGCTGCGGAGAGAATCGCTTCGCTCTCTCGTTCGAGGTGCTCTCCGTTAGAGATCATCTTGAACGTGACAAAATACGTCGTGATGAGGAATACCACTCCGGCCATCCCGCGCACCGTCTCGAGGACTTCTCGGTCGCTCGCCGTCGATAACCGGGTTCCGTAACTGTACGCGCCTGGTTCCGACCACAGCGTCTCGTACACGGGCGGATGACCGACGATCGCGGGAGCGACCAGGAGAATCACCCCGAGCTGAATACCGATTATTGTCGGTTGTGATTTGATCTGCCGATACTGTGCCCGCATTCGCGTTCGAAAGAGAGCGAAACTCTTGCTTATCCAATCGAGCATGAATGGGGTCAACTACGGTTCGGTGATCTCGATGAACACGTCTTCGAGCGTCTGGTCTTCGGGCGACGTCACGCGATTTTTCAACTCTTCCGGTGTGCCGGTAGTGATCAATTCGCCCTGATGTAACACGCCAACGGCGTCAGCCAGCGTATCGACGACCGGAAGGATATGCGTCGAGAGAAAAACCGTCGATCCGTCGCTCACGAACTCTCGAAACGTTTCCTGTACGGTTCGAACGGCGTTGGGGTCCAGTCCTGACGTCGGTTCGTCGAGAAATAACACCTCGGGTTCGTGAAGGATCGACTGAATGAGTCCTACTTTTTGCTGCATGCCTTTCGAGTACGAGGAAATCCGCTTGTTCGCGTGCTCGGTTAGATCGAATCGATCGAGGAACAGTTCGATTCGATCGTCTGCGTACTCCGGATCCATACCGCGAAACCCGGCCCAAAATTCCAGCTGCTCCAGTCCGGTGAGTTCCGGATACAGGGGCGGCTCTTCGGGTAAGTATCCGATCTTTTCGGTGACTGCGTCTCGATTCGCGATGGATTCTCCCGCCACCGTCGCCGATCCAGCGGTCGGTTTCAGGAGACAGGTGAGGATCCGCATCACCGTCGTTTTTCCCGCTCCGTTCGGGCCGAGAAACCCGTAGATGTCCCCGGATTCAACGACGAAAGATAGATCACGAATCACGGGAACATCGCCGTATTCTTTTCGGAGACTTGTTGTATTAATCGCAACCATGAGATATAAGATAATTCACAAGGCGTTCACTTAAGTATTTCTTCCCGACAACGCCCATCGTTTTCGCCCGATGCGGGCGGCAGAGATCGAAAGACGAATCGCGCGACTCTCCGGGCCTCACCGTCGGGTCACGCCGCACGGTCGGGGAGAACACGAGCAGTTTTTTCAGACCCCCTAGAAGTGAGACGAGAGTGAACGATGCCTCGTCTCAACGATCGTTGCTCGGTGACCGTTATCCGTGCAGTTGCTTTCGTGTGTCGACGAGCGCGTCGACCGACGCCCCCTCCTCGACAGCCGCGACACTTCTCGAATCGAGTTCGTTGACGGCGTTGTCTGCGGATCCGCTACTGTAGACGGCGGCGGCGCCCAGAACTGCGCCGGCGGCGACGAGCGTGACGGCCGACGCTTCCGATGGTTGGACTTTGAGCGACGGTTCCTGGACGGTTTCCGGTGCCAGAGCGGCGGCGTCTCGCTCGGCCTCGGACTTGGTCGGTGAGACGACAACTACCTGGTACTCGTACTCGGCGTCGTCCGTCGCGGCGTACTCGCGGACTTCGAACGCGTCGCGATCGAGGTCACCACCGGTAAACGCTGCGAAGTCGGCGGCGACTGCACTCTCCGTTTCGAGTCCGAGTTCGCTGATAACCGGTTCGCTGTGGTAGGTCAGATCAGCCACCGCACCGCTATCCTCGTTTTCGGTTCGTGCGGCAGTTTCCAGTCGTTTGTGAACGCGTCGGATCCGATCCGGATCGGCATCGCGGACGGCGCGTTCGAACTCCTTGATGAGGTCCGAGTCTTCCTCGGCGCGGAGCAGTCCGATTACCCCTTCGAAATCGTCGAGGTCGTCGGGGAGTTCCTCTCCGTCGAGTTCGAGAATCCGTGGCGAACGACGGCGCTCGGTTCGCTTGTCCCGGTCTACACCGGAGGCGGGAGTTCGGTCGTCTGGCGTCTCTCCGAAGGAGAACGCAGTTCGAGCGTGCGATACAAGTCGGGTCGAAACTTCGAGTGGATATCGAACCACGAAAATGTATTCTACCCAACTATATATAAATATATTGTAAATGAGAAATATAGTTATATATTAATCTAGGGGTATAGAATACATTATTGGCAAGATTGTATTTTAATACGCGAGCGTCATTCCTGAAGTTCCACCGGAAAATCCGATTCGGATGGGTTTGAACGTCTAGCGGTCCGGCCAGCGACGAGAGTTACCGGAAGGCAGAAGGCACGATCGGTCGGTCTCGACGCGGCGGGCCTCGACGAGCGCGAATCTCGGCTTCGGATCCGCGATCCTACGAGCGCGGCTTCCCGAACGCATACATCGTCTCGTGGGCCGTGATCTCGAGATCGACGAAGTCGCCGGGCTCGATGCCATGATCGCTCGCGTTCCGGACGATGATCTGCCGGTAGGCCGAGTCGCGACACTTCACCGAATCGGCAGTTCCATCCTCGACGACGAGACAGTCCTCGCGACGCTCGCCGACCATGTCGGCGTAGGCCTCGCCGACGATCTCGCGCTTTTCCGCGCTCATTTCCTTCGATCGCTCCTTCTTGATCGTGCCGCCCAGCCCCTTCATGTCGGCGGCGTCGGTGCCCGGCCGCTTCGAGAAGCGGGTGACGTTGAGCTTCTCCGGTCGGGTCTCCCGGAGGAGTGCCATCGACTGTTCGTGATCGTGGTCGGTCTCGGTGGGGAAGCCGACGATGAAGTCCGTCGAGAGCGTCCAGTAGTCGAGCGCCTCGTCGAAGGCGTCGACGACCTCGAGGTATTCCTGGACCTGGTGCTGGCGGCGCATGTCGCCGAGCACGTCGTCGCTGCCCGACTGGACCGGCGCGTGCAGGAAGTCGTACAGTTCCTCGTTCTCGGCGAAGACCGCGGCGAGTTCCTCGCGGATGCCGTGGACGCCCTTGGGGTTGGCCATCCCCACGCGGACCCGGAAGTCGCCCTCGATGTCGCAGATCCGATCGAGCAGCCGGTGGAGTTTGCGCTCGCCCTCGTCCCAGCCGTAGACGCCGGTGTCCTGGCCAGTGATCCGGATCTCTTTCGCGCCGGCGTGGATCAGCGCCCGGGCCTTCTCGACGTTCTCCTCGATCGACGGCGAGTCGATCTTGCCCGTCGCGTGCTTGGTGATGCAGTACGAACAGTCGGACATGCAGCCCCGCGCGATCGGCAGGATGCCGACGACGCCGTCGAGGACGGGTTCGGCGTCGGGCGTCGTCGTCGGACACTCGCCGTTGGTGACCGCTTCCGGCACCTCGTCCCAGTGGAGGATCCGCCCGTCGACGTCGGCCTTCGCGAACTCCTCGCCCTGCGCGAGGGCCATACAGCCCGTGATGAACAGATCGGCGGTCTCCTCGGCCAGTTCCTCGGCCCGGCGGAGCATGTTCCGTTCGGTCTTCTCGACGACGGTACAGGTGTTGAGGATGGCGACGTCGGCCTCCTCCGCACCGTCGACGCGGTAATGGCCCGCGTCGCGGAGCCGTCGCTCGATCTCGCGGCTCTCCCCGCGGTTGGACGTACAGCCGTACGTCTCCATGTGGTACCGGGCCATTCGTCGTTGCACAATCGTCGGGTCCGGGAGGGCAAAAGCCCGACGGATCCCGGTTGGACCGCGGGACTGTCGGCCGACGGGGACTCGTCCGCCGGTCGCACGCGAGCGGTCATCGCCGTCGGCGACGGTTCAGGGTGCGAGCGGGCGGTCTCCGACCGCCGGGGCCGGTGACCGGCAGCCACCGTTCACCCTCCCGATCGATCGTCGGTCGGAATCACAGCCCAGAGGACGACCAGGCCTGTCACGACGACGCCGGCGACGATCGTCGTCGTAAACGACACCTGCACGCCGAAGAACGCGAGCGCAGTCCGGAGTTCGACGATGAGCACGACGAGAATCGCGATCACGAGAAACAGCCGGGGGAGCGTAGTCCGCATCGATCGATCACTGGGCTAGCCGACGCTGGCGAGGCTACTCTCGACGGTCCCACGGAGGAACGATACGAAACTCGACGGGTCGATCAGGACGGGGAACGGGCCGACGTCCGGCCCGAACAGGCCGCCTCTCGCGACGATGCTGGCCAGCGGGAACCCGTACGCGAGCACCAGCAGGACGATCGCGATGCCGGCCCACAGCTTCAGGTTGTCGAGCACTCGCGGCGAGTCCTCGGGGCCCGACAGCGGTCGCGGGATCCGGTGATCGTCGATCGGCTCGCTGTCCCCGTTGAACGCCGTCAGGAGCATCAACGCGAGGAACAGCATCGCCGAGATGAACAGCAGGGTGCCCCCGATCGCGAGCTGGGCGTCGAGTTCCCCCATCGAGCCGACGACGGTCTCGTACTCGAACCCCTCGTACTGCGGTTCGGCCGTTCGGCGGGGCATCCCGGCCAGTCCGCCGCGGTACATCGAGTTCGTCATGAAGACGATGCCGATGAACCAGAGGAGGACCTGGACCAGTCCGAGCCCCCGTCCGACGAGGCGGTTCCCGGTCAGTTGCGGGACGAGCCAGTAGGAGCCGGCCATGAACGTCAGCGCGGCCGCGGTTCCCACCTGCGTGTGGATGTGGCCGGGGATCCAGAGCGTGTTGTGGACGAGGTAGTTGATGTTCATCCCGGCGTTGACGATGCCGGTGAACCCGCCGAACGCGAAGACGGCACCGGCCAGCGCCATCCCGGTGAACGCCGGCTCCCGCCACGGTAACGCCGTCAGCCAGCCGAGGTAGCCCTCGCCGCCGCGCTGGCGGGCACCGTGTTCCATGCTGGCGACGATCGTAAACGCCGTCAGAAAGCTCGGCAGGAGGAGAAACATCGTGTTCGTCATCGCGATGAACTTGAACCCCTCAGCGATTCCGGGGTCGAGATACTGGTGGTGGATCCCCACGGGGGTCCCCAGCAGGACGAACAGGATGAAGACGACGCGAGCGAGCGGGTCGCTGAACAGCCGTCCCCCGGAGAGCTTCGGTAGCAGGATGTACCACAGCAGGTACGCCGGCAGGAGCCAGAAGTAGACGACGGAGTGGCCGAAGTACCAGAACAGCGTCCGCGTCAGCAGCGGGTTGATCGACTCGACGATGCCGAGCGACCACGGCAGGATGAACGCGAGAATCGACACGGCGACGCCGATCGACGAGACGTACCACATGATCATCGTCGTCAGTACCATGAACGTCGGCAGCGGGATCCGCTGGCCGGGATGATCACCCTTCCAGGCCCACCACGAGCGGAACCAGTCGACGCCCGCGAGCCACGTCCCGACGACGAAGACGACGAGGCCGACGTAAAAGATCGGGTGGCCCTGCAGCGGCGCGTAGAACGTAAAGAGCGTGTCCGAACTCACGTCGATCGCCTCGACGAAGCCGGCCAGGATCGCGAACGCCGCCAGGAGCGTCCCGGTGACCATCAGCCCGTACCAGCCCCACGTGAGTCGCATGTCGACGGGACCGCGCCCGAGGCTGTCGGTGACCGCCCACTGATAGACGCCCACGAGGAAGAAGATCGTGAACGTAACCACGAGAAAGACGCCGTGGCCCGTCAACACGGTGTAGTAGGCCTCCGACTCGATGAACCGGTAGATATCGGTCCGGTGAAACGCCTGGATGAGACCGAAGAACGCGCCCACGCCGAACGCGACGAACGAGGAGGTAAACACCAGCCGAACGAGACGCGCCTGATCCGGGTACTCGTCGGCGAACGTCTCACGCATCGGCATCACCCTCGCCGTCGGTCCCGGTCTCGTTCCCGTCGTCGGCCTCGGTTTCGTTCCCATCGTCGGTCTCGGTCCCATCGCCGCCGTCGTCGCCCTGCTCGCCCTCGTCACCGGCTTCCGCCACCGTCAGGGTCCCGGTCTCCTCGTAGTCGTCGACGGTGACCGTCCAGTCGTGGTCGCCCTCGCCGAGATCGGCAGTATCGACCGTGAACGTCACCGTCTCGCTGTCGTCGCCGCCGACCGTCACGTCCTCCTCGAACGTCTCGTTGCCGATCTCGAGCGCGACCGTCGTCTCGAGGTCCTCGAGTTGCCCGTTCTCGACCGTGACCTCGAACTCGGTTTCGTTGCCGGGTTCGACCTCGTCGGGAGCCTCGACCGACAGTTCGGTCATGTCGAACTCGTCCTCGGGAACGACGTTGAGTTTCCCCTCCATGGTGTGGTGCTGGGAACCGCAGTACTCGTGACAGATCACCCCGTACTCCCGCGCCTCGTCGAACTCGACGGTCATCGTCGACACCTCGCCGGGAATGACCATCGTGTTGGTGTTCGTCCCGACGACGCTGAAGCCGTGGATCACGTCCGGACTCGTCACGTAGAACGTTACCTCACTGTTCGCGGGCACCTCGATCGGGTCGGGCTGGAAGATGAACGTCCGGGCGACGACGTACGCCTCGTACTCGTTCTCGCCGACCTGCTCGACGCGCGGTTCGCCGAACCGATCGTCCTCGCTGATGTCGCCCGGTGACATCACCTCCTCGCTGTCGTCGATCATCGAAATGCCGAGTCCGACCGAGCCGTAGGTGATCGTCACGATGAATCCGACGATCAACACGAGCGCCGCGGCGAGCCAGGCTTTCTCGTAGGTGTGGATGTTCATGCGAACTCACCCGATCAGCAGCGGCGTCGGGGCGTTCCCGAGAAACTCGACGAAGTACGTGAACAGCCACAGCAACACGAGCACCAGAAAGTACAGCGCGATCAGTACCAGCGTTCCCACCGGATCGTACTCCTCGTGGCTCAGCGATCGATCCGGTGCCGCTAGCTCGTGGGCGTTCGCGTCCGACATGGTGGTGTTCGCGTCTGACATACTTGCCTCCCGACCACGCCAGGGCGTATAAATCGGTAGCCCGATTTCACCGCTATCCCGACGCTACCGCCAGCGATCGTCGGCGCGTGTCCGGTTTTGGGTCGCGAGACGCGTCCGGCCGTGCCGGCGGTAATCGTGACGTTGTCGACGCGATAGTAGTCGTTGAGTCGGCTACGCCACGACTCAGTGCGACCGCGTCACCGACCAGCGGCGCGTCTCTCGGTCTCTCCGTCGCGACCGAGACGCGAGCGGTCGGTCACCGAAAATTTTTGTCCTGCCGACAAGAAGACGAATCCAATCCCTCCATGACCCTCCGGTTGCGTATCTGTGCCGTCCTCGGGGTGTTCGTCGCGGTGAACGCCCTGTTCGTCTTCGCGATCCTGTGGGCCTACGGCGTCTTGCTCCCCGGGGTTGTCGCCGGGACGCTCGTCTACGCCCGGCACGGCACCGTCGGGTTCGCCCTCCTCCAGACCCCGGTCTCGTGGCCCGCGTTCCTGGTCGTGGTCGCGGTCTTCCTCGCGGCCCAGACGTACTACGGCTATCGGCGCGTCCTCTCGGGAACCAGCGGCGAGACCGGCGACGCGGAGCACGCGGTCGCGCGGATCGTCCGCCGGCTGGCGATGACCGCCGACGTCCCCGAACCGGCCGTTCGCGTCGTCGACGACGAAAGGCCGAGCTGTTACACCGTCGGCCGCCTCACCGACGCGACGATCGTCGTCACAACGGGACTGGTCGATCGGCTCGACGCCGACGAACTCGAGGCCGTCCTCGCCCACGAGATCGCCCACGTCGCGAACCGGGACGTGACGCTGATGACGATCACGACCCTGTTCGTCGAGATCGCCGATCGGGCCGCGCACGCGGCACGGCTCGCCCGCCGGGCGCTGGCCGATCCGGACGAACTGTCGTCCCGGGGGACCGTCGCGATCCAGTGGTTCCTGCCGCTGGTCGCGCTGACGTACGTCTTCGTCGCGCCGATCCTGTGGGCGTTCCCCCCGATCGCCGACCGGGCGACCCGGTCCCTCTCGCACGCCCGAGAGTTCGCCGCGGACGCGGCCGCCGCGCGGCTGACGGGCGATCCGCTCGCGCTCGCGACCGCGCTGGTGACCCTCGCGGAGACGACGCCCACGCCGGAGACGGACCTCCGGACGCCGGGGCTCCCCGCGCTGAGTATCGTCCCCGCGGCGCCCGTCACCGGCGCTGAACCGACGGCGGTTCCCGACCCGGATCGCACCGTCGACGCGGCGCGACGGCGCGAGCGCGTGACGTCGTGGCTCGAGGGGGCGACGCCGTCGACGTCCGCCGACGCGGGAACCGACACGCACCCGCCGATCGACGCCCGCGTCCGGCGACTCCAGGACCTGGCCGCCGAACTGGAGGGGGTATCGTGACCGGGACGCGACGGGTGCTGTTCGCCCTCGGCTGTGTCCTGTGTCTGCTCGCCGTCGCCACCGCGCTCCCCGCGGCCGACCCGCGACTCGACCCACCCGGCGACGCGGGCGGAGAGCCGACCGCCGGCGACTGGGACTCGATCGACGGGACGCCGGAGTTCGACGCGGTGCCGTCGGACGATCGAACCGACGAGAACGAGGCGGACGACGGGCCGGTCTCCCCCGACATCGAGATCGAGGGCGCGATCGAACCGGGCAACGAGGTTCGGGTCGATCTCGACGCGTTCGGCCCGCGGGCCACGAAGACCATCCACGTCAACGGCGACGCGGTCGCCGAAACCGACGAGTTCGGCCGTGCCGACGTCGTCGTGCCGTACGCCGAGGAGATGACCGTCACGGTTCCCGAGGACGACGTCTCGCGCACGATCGACGTCGAGACGGACGCGACGATCGAGACGCACGACGGAGCGGTCCCGGACCGCGAGTTCGAGCTCTCGGCCGCGGTCGGTTCGACGCCGGTCACCGACGCGACGGTGTTCCTCGACGGCGAGTCCGTCGCGACCACTGACGAGGACGGGCGGGCCACCGTGACCCTCCCCGAGACGGCCGGGCCGGCGGCCCTGCGCGTCGAGCGTGGCCCGGTCGAGGGGGAGCACACCGTCGACGTCGCCGAACCGACGGTCCGGTTCGTCTCTCCACTGCTGTTCCCCGGCTCTCCGGCACCCGTGCAGGTGTCTGCCGACGGCGACAGGGTTCCGGACGCGACGGTGTCGCTCGCCGACGGGGAGCCGACCACCACCGGCGACGACGGTCGGGCGCGGGTGTGGCTCCCGATCGAGGACGAGGCGACCGTGACCGCCGAGGTCGGCGCCGAAACGGCGACGGCGACCGTCGGGAACCTCTACCGCCGGCTGGCGGCGCTGGTCGTGCTCGTCCCGGGGTTCGTCATCGGGGGCTCGGTGACGTACCTGCGGTTCGTCGCGTCTCGCGAACGCCGTCGAGGGGCGGCTCTCGCTGGGCTGTTCGTTACGCTCGCGGACCTCCTCGCCGGGCTCTCCGACGCGTTCGCGACGATCGCCGACCTGCTTCGCGGACTCGATCGACCGTCGCTATCGCTCCCCGGGTTCACGGTTCCGCAGCCGGGCTTCGGGTGGACGGTCCCGTCCGTCGGCCCGGCCCTCGCGTCGTTCGGGCGCGCCCTCGGCACGCTGCCCTCGCTCGGATCGCTCCTCCGTTCGTCGGGTCGAGACGGCAGTTCACCGCTCTCACCGCCGTCGATCGGAACCGCGTTCGGACGTGACGACGCCGAGGCCGACGACCCGTCCGATGCCGCGGCGGCCGGTCCCGAACTGGCCTCCGAACCGCTGGCACCCCGCGGGCCGCGCGCGGAGATCAGGGCGGCGTGGCACGCGGTTCTCGATCGGCTCGCGGTCGAGGACCGGGAGACGGCGACGCCCGGGGCGGTCGCCCGCCGCGCTCTCGGGGAGGGGTTCCCGGCCGAACACGTCACCGCACTCGTCACCGTCGTCCGCGAGGTCGAGTACGGCGGCCGGGAGCCGTCGCCGGAGCGGGTCGCACGAGCACGGGCGGCGGCGAGCGAGTTGCTGGACCACGACCCGGACACGGAGGGATCGACGTGAGTCGTCGCTCGTCCGGCGGACCGGGAGTGTTCGCCCGGTTCTTCGGGACCGATCCGGATCGGCTCGCGATCGCGGTGGTCCTCGGTGGGACCGCGCTGGCGATCGGCGCGGTGCTCCTCGGCGGCTTCGTTCCGGCCGGGCGAGTGCTCGTCGGGTTGCTGTATCCGCTGGCGGCGCTGTTCCCGCTTCTCGGGGTCGCGATCGCGGGCTATGCGATCTGGTGGCTCTGGCTCGCCACCCCGTCGAGCGACGCCGCGATGGTCGAGGGCGACCCGCCCGAGGCGGGCGTAACGCGTACCGACCGACGGGTCGGTCGCGAGACCGATCTGCTCCTCGACGACGCGGCGAACGACTGGTACCGGTGTCAGCCGACCGACTCGACCGCGGCGGTTCGACGCCGACTCGCCGACGGGGCGACTCGCGTTCTCACCACGAAACGCGGCTTCGCGCCGACGGCGGCCCGCGAGGCCGTCCAGTCGGGAACGTGGACCGGGGATCCGGTCGCGGCCGCGTTCCTCGCCGAGGACCTGCGCCAGCCGCCTCGCGAACGCCTGCGCGCGGCGATCGACCCCGGGGCGGCGTTCCGGCGACGCATCCGTCGGACGCTCGCGGCGATCGAGGCGATCGACGACCCGGCCGTCGAACCGGTCGATGCGGGCTCGCGGGACCGGTCGGAGGTGGCTCGATGACCGATCGCGCCGTCGACAGGCTCGATTCGGGCGAGTGGGCCGTCGCCGCGGCGCTGGCGCTCGCGGGCGTCGGGATCTCCGTCGGAAGCCAGTTCCTCGTCGTCGCCGCGACGCTGCCGCTGTGGTACGTCGCGTCGGCGGTCCTCGGCAGTCGCCAGCGGGCGATGGTCCGGGTCGGTCGAGAGGTCGGCGACGACGGGGGCCCGGAATCCGCCGTCGACGGCGACCCCGGTGACACGGTCACGGTGCGGACGACCGTTCAGAACGCCGGTTCGGACCCGATCGTCGACCTGCGCGTCGTCGACGGCGTCCCCGAGGCGTTGCCGGTCGTGTCGGGCACGCCGCGGACGTGCGTGACGCTCGATCCGCTCGAGACGGCGACCCTCGAGTACGCGGTCGAACTCCGGCGCGGCGAGCACCGCTTCGAGGACCCGACGATCCGCACGCGGGACCTGACGGGAACGGTGGCCGAAACGAGGTCGGCGACCGTGACCGGTGCGGAGACGATCCGCTGTTCGCCGGTCGTCGAGTCGGTGCCGCTCGGGGGCGGCGCCAACGACTACGCGGGCGAGGTGCCGACGGACGAGGGCGGGAGCGGCGTCGAGTTCTACTCCGTCCGGGAGTACGAACCGGGCGATCCGGTCGGCGCGATCGACTGGCGGCGCTACGCCGGAACCCGGGACCTGGCGACCGTCGAGTACCGCGCCGAACGGGCGACGCGGATCGTCTGCGTCGTCGACGCCCGACCGAGCCAGTTCAGCGCGGCGACGACCGCGGATCCCCCCGCGGTCGACCTGTCGGCCGACGCCGCCGACCGAACGATCGAGACGCTGGTCGACGCGGGCCACCCGACTGGCGTCGCCGGCATCGGTGTCGGCGGCAATGGAGACCGGCGACTGGCGACGGTTCCGCCGGGGACCGACCCCGAGACGCGACGGCGCGTGACGGACTTGCTGGAGGCGGCGCGTCGATCGGGTAGGCTCAGCGGAAAATCCGTCCGGAACTGGATATGCGACCCGTTCGACGAGCTCCCCCGAACGCTCCCCGGCGAGGCGCAGGTGTACCTCTTCTCCGCGTTCGTGGACGACAACCCGGTCAACCTCGTCGAACGGCTCCGATCCCGCGGCTACGCCGTTCGCGTCGTCTCCCCGGACGTCACCGCTACCGACGACGCCGCGACGCGACTGGCGGCGCTCGATCGCGATCGGCGACTCGCGAGGGCTCGCGCGGCCGGGGCCCGCGTCGTCGACTGGGATCTCGACCGCCCGCTCGGGCTGGTACTGAACGACGCAATCGGGGAGGTAGGCGATCGATGAGCGCCCCAGACGATCGACTGCCGGCGACGACGGCGCGGACGATCGCGCTCGCCGCCCTCGTCGGGACGCTCGCGATGGCCGCCCAGGAACCGTCGGCCGCCGCCGGGGCCCTCTTCGGGATCGCGGCCGTGGTCGTCACGCGCTGGTTCGACGGGTCCTATCGCCGCGTGACGGTCGCGGCCGCGCTCCTGCCCGTCCCCGTCCTCGGCGCGATCGCCGTCGCCGCCGTCGGAGCCGATCCGGTCGGCGGCGTCCTAACGATCCTGAGTGCGATCGTCGGCATCGGCGTCGCGGTGGTCGTCGGCCGGCCGACGCCGGTCGCGATCGAGCGCGCGGGATCGGCCGCGCTGTACGCGGGGGTCGCGGCCGGCGGCGTGGCCGTACTCGCGTTCGGCGTCTCCACGGCGGGGACCCTCCGATCGGCGCTCGCGTCGGCGCTGTGGGTCACCGGCGACGGCGTCGTCGGCTTGCTCGTCGGGAGTCTCGTCGCCGCGGTCGCCGTGGCTGGCGGCCTGTTCGCCGTCCCGCCCGCCGCGTTCGCGACGCCCGCCGATCGCGATTCGTACGCGAGGACCCGGGCCGCGATCACGTGGACGATCGGATACGCGACGCTGCTCGTATTCGTGCTGGTGGTGGCGGCGACAGTCCTGGCGTGGTTCGTCCCCCCGACCGACGGCATCGCCGCGGTGCTCGCCGACAGCGCCCTCGTTCGCGGGCTGATCGCGGCCCTGACCGGTGGCGGCGTCGTGACCGCGGCCGTCGGAACGATCGTCCGCGCGTCGTGGTTCGGGACGACCGGCCGGAGCAACGCCGTCGTTCCCCTCCTGGCCGGCGCGGTCTGTGGGGTCGTCCTGATCGCGCCGATCGCGATCGGGGCCAGCGGGGGCAGGATCGCCCTCGTGGCCGGGCTCTTCGGCGCGGCGACGATCGTTCTCGGCCTGAGCTATGCAGCGGTGCGAGTCGCTCTCGAGACGACGGTGACGGACGGCGAGTCCGATTCGGCGACCGCGATCGCCGCCGCACTCGTGGGCGGTGGCCTCGTCGGTGGTGCGACCGTCGACGCCGCGTCCGGCCTTGCGACGATTCGCGTCGGGGCAGGACCCCTCGTCGCGATCGCGACCGGGCTGTTCGTCTACGACGTCGGCCGGTACGGACGGACGCTCGCACGCGAGGTCGGCCGTGAGGGGGCCTCGCGACGGGCACAGTTCGTCCAGCTCGGCTGGCGCGGCGCGGTCGCGGCCGTCGGCGTCCCCGTGGCCGCCGTCGGCTTTCTGGGCGCGACGGTGCTCGCGCCGACGCTATCGGTTCCGGCGACGGTGGCCGTCCTCGGCGGCGTCGCCGCGATCGTCGCCGGGGCCTGGCTACTGTTCCGCTGACGGCGATTCCATCGCCGGCACCTCGACGTCGTCCAGCACGGCGTCGATGACCGCGCGCCGGGAGATCCCGTCGACGCTGGCCTCGGGCGTGAGGACGAGCCGGTGGGCGAGCGCGGGGGCGGCGATGCGCACGACGTCGTCCGGCACGACGTAGTCCCGGCCCTCGAGGACGGCTCGCGCCCGGCTCACCTCGAACAGCCGCTGGACGCCGCGGGGCGAGACGCCGACGTCGACGCGGCCGTCGGTCCGCGTGGCGCGACAGACTGCGCCGATGTAGTCGCGCACCGGTCCCTCGACCGTGACGTCCTCGGGGACGCGCTGGAGGTCCCGAACCGTCTCGCGATCGACGACCGGGTCGACGGTCGGGTCCGGTCGATCGCGATCGGCCCGGCGATCGATCAGTTCGCGCGTCCCGTCGGCGTCGGGGTACCCGAGCGAGGTCTTGATCATGAAGCGATCGCGCTGGGCCTCGGGGAGTTCGAACGTGCCCTCCTGCTCGACGGGGTTCTGCGTCGCGATGACGAGGAACGGGTCCGGGAGGTCGTGAGTCTCGCCGTCGACCGTCACCTGCCCCTCCTCCATCGCCTCGAGCAACGCGGACTGCGTCTTGGGCGGCGCACGGTTGATCTCGTCGGCGAGGACGACGTTGGCGAACACGGGTCCGGGCGTGAAGTGGAACTCGCCGGTCTCCTCCTCGAACACGTACGACCCGGTGACGTCGGAGGGCATGAGGTCCGGCGTGAACTGGATCCGGGAGAACTCCAGTCCGAGGGCGGTGGCGAGCGATCGGGCCGTCAGCGTCTTGCCCGTTCCGGGAACGTCCTCGAGAAGTATGTGACCCCGGGCGAGGATGCCGGCGGTGACCTCCTCCAGGACGGATCGATCGGCGACGACTGCGGAGAGGACTTCGTCGACGACGGCCGTCGCCGTCGACGCGGTGTCTGCGACTGACATATCGGGTACGCGGTCGCCGGAAACTTATAGTTCTCGTGAACCGACGCGTCGGATCGATCGTCGGCGGGGCCGGCGAACCTCCCGATCGACCCCCGCGATCACCGATCGGGCCCGTCACGTGAGGGCCGTCAGATCGCGTCCGACTCGTCCCCGAGCCGATCGTAGTTGTCGTCGACGACGGTGACTGTCGCGATCAGCGCCCCGGCGATGACGGGCCCGAAGAACAGGCCCATGACGCCGAACGCGTAGATCCCGCCGAGCACGCCGAGCATGATGACGGCGGGGCTGATCTGGGCGTACCGGTCGACGACGATCGGCCGCAGGTAATCGTCGGAGATCCCGACGACGATAGTGCTGTAGACCCCGAGCGCCAGTGCGAGGAGCGGTTCGCCCATCAGGAAGAGGTAGATGACGGCGGGGATCCACACCAGCGGCGCACCGACCAGCGGGATCAGCGAAAGGATCACCATGATGAACGTCCAGAACGCCGCGTTCGGAATCCCGGTGGCGAACAGCCCGAGTCCCGCGATGACGCCCTGGATGATCGCGATCAGGACGTGACCGGCGAGTACGGCCCACATGACCTCGCTCAGTTCGTCGTAGAGGTCGTTCTGGACGTCGTCGGGCAGCGGCGTCACCGACCTGATCCAGGCCATGAGGTTGTTCCCGTCTTTCAGCAGGTAGTACAGCAGAAAGAGCATGACGCCGAGGCCGACCAGGGCGTGGGTGAGTGCGCTGACCCACATCGTCGTCTGGTCGAGCAGGATCGACCCGATCTGCTCCGCCGATCCGGCCAGTTGTCCCGCCAGATCGACCTCTCGTCCGGTCTCTTCCGCGATCAGTCGCTCGAGTTCCGTCAGCTGGAGCGCTTCGGGCTCTATCCCCTGGAGGAGCCGGGCGACGTCGCCGGCGATCGCCGTCGCCACGACGACGAACGGGACGACGAAGCCGACGAGCGCGAGGACGAGGAGCGCGAACGCGGCGATCGTCGGCGACACGTGGTTCTCGAGTCGCTCCTGGACGGGAAAGAGGACGAACGCGAGGAGGAGGGCGCCGAGGACGTACTGGAGGAACGGCAGGACCAGTTGCAAGGAGAGATACGCGAAGATGCCGACGAGTGCGAGGAGGTACCCCTTGCTGAGGTTCACACGGGGAATAACGACGGTCAGCCGGATAAAATCGACCCAGACGTGTGACGGTCAGCCCGATACAACCGACCCAGACGTGTTCCCAGTCAAGACTGTCGTAGGGAGTCGCCACACGTCTTCAAGGGTTTGCCTGGCGAATTCACGACCGAATGTCGACCCAGCTCGATCCCCTCTCGCTCTCGGCCGATCTCCTGTACACGGTCAAGACGGAGGGCGACACCGACTGGTTGCGATCGCGGCTCGCGTCGCTCGATCGATCGCAGCTCGGGCGAGCCCTCTCGACGCGGGAGCGCAAACTCTCCTTCTGGCTCAACTGTTACAACGCCTACACCCATCTCCTGCTGGAGGAGGACGACGACCGGGCGTTGCTCGAGGGCGGCCTCCTCGATCGCTGGCGGTTCGTCGCCCGCGATCGGATCCCGGTCGGCGGCGCCTGGCTCAGCCTCAACGACATCGAGCACGGGATGCTCCGCAGTTCGAAGCACCCCTGGGGATTCGGCTACGCCCCCCGGCTGTTTCCCTCGGCGTTCGAACGCCGGTTCCGACTCGCGGAGTGTGACCCGCGGGTCCACTTCGCGTTACCCCGGAGCGCCGAGCACTGTCCGCCGATCACCGTCTACTCCCCCGCCGACGTCGACGAGGATCTGGACATCGCGATCGAGTGGTACCTGGAGGAGAACGTCCACTACGACTCCGACCGGCGCGTCGCGACGATCCCCCGGCTCTTTCGGCGCTACCGCGGCGATTTCGGCGGCAGACGCGGCGTAATCCGGTTCCTGCGGGAGTACAACGCGATCCCGGACGACGCGACGCCGTCGCTCGACTACGAACGCGGCGGCCGGACCTCGCCGATCGACGCCGAGGTGCTCCGACACTGATCGTCGGTTCGGCCGTCGACCGCCTCGCCTGGCGAGCGCGGGCGACGGCTCGCGGTCCGCGATCGGCCCCGCGACGCGCGGTCGCTACGACTCCGTCTCCTCAATCGTCGCGGTCGGTACTGCCCGCATGACGCCCCTGACGGCGCGTTTCGCGTTCGATCGCGAGGTGTACCCCTCGCCGCTGTCGGCGAGGATGTTGCCGTTCCAGTGGACCAGCCGCCAGCGCCACTCGTCGGCCCGGTCCTGGTACACCTCGAAGCGACTGGTTCGGTCGGTCCCGGACGACTGCCCCTCGATCGGCTCCCCGGGCTCGTCGGTCGGGTCGTCCGCCGCGACGGTCTCGACGCGGACGCTCGACCCGTCGGGATCGTCCCACTCGAGTCCGAGTTCGAGCGCGGCCGTGGCGGGGTCGGCGTCGTCGTCCCGATCGGCCCTGAGGTCGGCGACCAGCCGGTCGGGAACGTCCACGTCGAGCCGTCGCTCCGCCGTGTGCAACTGGAGCGTGTGCCCGCCCTCGAGGGCGGCCGCCATCTCGTCGACGACGACGGCCAGTTCCTCGCGATCGTACGCCTGCTCGAGTTCGAACTCCGGATCCGGCTCCGACATGGTCCCGTCTACGTGACGGGACAGGTTAGGATTGTGGTCGATCGGCCCCAGCCGCAGTCGGACGCGACCCGGGCTGGCCGACTCACGGACGTCCGAGCGCGCGTCCCGCGAGTTCGTGTCAGCGGTACCGAGTGCTGTCGGAGCGTTTTTGACGCCCCGCTGTGATCCACTGGCCGTGACTTCCCGCGAGCGGCGTGACGATCGGCGAGTCGTGTTCGAACGAGACGAGTACGCGTGTCGCAACTGCGGTGCGATCGGCGGCGACGACGAACCGACGACCGTCCGGACGTATCCGGTCGGCGACGTGTCACTCGAGGGGACGGCCCACGAGAGTTCGCTCGTGACGGTCTGCGAACGGTGTTTCACGGCACTACAGGAGTCGGACGCGCTGTCGAACCTGTCTGTCGATCGGGACGAACTGTTCCGACTCGTCCGCGAGACGACCCGTACGCAGGGGGCGACTATCTCCGACGTGGCCTCGTTCGCGTCGCTCGTGACGTCGTTGCCGACCGCCCTCGCCGAGACCGAACCGGGCGACGAATCCCGCGACTACGCCGCCGAGTACGTCGAAACCCGCCGTGACGTCCTGCTGGCGATCGACGTCGTCGATACCCGACTCGATCGGCTCGGGGCGGTCGAGACGACCGATCTGGGGCCCGAGGTGGCGACGCCGCTCGAGACGGTGACGGAGACGGCGACGACCCTCCAGTCGGACCTCCGCGAGGTCGTCGAACTCGGCGAGACGGTCGTCACAGGACTCGATCGGTGCCACGGCTGTTTCGAGCCGCTCGAAGGGGCCGCTGCGAGCGAAAGCGGGTCCGGAACCCGCGCGTGCGGGACCTGCGCCCTCGAGCCGCGATCGACCGACGACTGGCGTCGATCGGCGGGCGACGGCGTGGCGTTCGAACGGCTCTTCTCGACGATCAACGATCGGCTCCGGGGCACCTCCACGACGACCGAGGCGCTGACCGATCGGACGATGGCACTCGCGGAGACCCTCCTCGAGGAGTGAGAGAACGGGATCGTTGCGACGGGAACCGTTACAGTTCCGTCGCGGCCGCGAGCGAGATGTCGATCGCGCGCCCGACGTTGTTCTTCGCCTTCTCGGGGAGTTCGTCGTCCTCGGTGTCGGTCCCCTTCTGGGTGCCCTCGACGAGGTTTCCGTCGACGGTACAGATCGCCCCTGCCCTGAGTCCCCGCCGGCGAGCCAGCGAGAAGACGGCGGCGGCCTCCATCTCGACCGAGAGCAGTCCGGCCTCCTCCCAGTCCGCGACGTATTCGTCGGTCTCGGCGTAGTAGGCGTCGTCGGAGGCGATCGGGCCGACGTGTACGTCTTCACTATTCGCTTCCGCCGAATCGACCAGCGCCGATAGCACGTCGTAGTCCGGCACGGCGGGGTACTCGACTGCTTCGTAGCGCTTCGAGGTCCCCTCGTTCTTCGCGGCGCCGGTCGCGACGATCATGTCGCCGATCTCGATCCCCGACTGGAGGGCCCCGGTCGTCCCGACGCGGATGACCGTCTCGACGCCGACGTTCGCCAGTTCCTCGATCGCGATCGCGGCCGACGGACAGCCGATTCCCGTCGAACAGATCGTCAGCGCTCGCCCCTCGTAGGTGGCGTTGACGACCTTGTACTCGCGGTTCTGGGCGATCGTTTCGGCCTCGTCACAGTGTCCGGCGATCCGATCGACGCGTCCGGGATCCCCCGGAATGAGGGCGATGTCTGCGACGTCCCCGTCGTCGACCAGCAGGTGTGGTTGCGTTGCCATACCCCCGCGTTCCGGCGGCGACGAGAAAAAAGGTTCTACTGCCGGACACCGATCGGCGACGTCGATCCGCGACTCGCGATCGGGCCGTCACTGATCTGCGATCCATCCCGCCCCGTAGTTCCCCCGGTCCCGCCGTCAGTTCGTCGGTCGCACCTCCACCCGATCGGGTGTGATCGTCATCGTCAGGTCGTCGGCGTCGATTTCGACGGATCCGGTCGATCGGGCGCTCCCGTTGCAGGTGTCGGCGAAGAGGGCGTCGAGCGCTTCCGGATCGACGTAGTCGTAGAGTCGCGTGCTGGCGGCCGTGACGTCTTCGTCGTGATAGCGTGCCAGCGCCGTCGCGGCGGCGATACTCGGCGGTTCGTCTGGACTCGGCTCGTAGCGGATGCGGCGACCGAACGCGCACCCGTGGGACGTGCTTCTCCTTCGTTCCGTCATGTCTCTCTGTCACGTCTCCGTGACGTTCTACTCGAGTGAGCAACGGCGCAGCTGATATAAGTGTCGTCAGACAGCAACCCCTGAGAACCGCCAGGAGGCGACGGAATCTCCTATTCCGATTTCGGTACCCGTCCCTTCAAAACCGATCGGCCAGGAACGCCTCGACGTCCGATCGCGTCGGGGCGCTGCGAGCCCCCTCCTGCGCCGCGGTGAGCGCCCCGCAGGCGTTCCCGAACTCGAGCGCTCGCTCGACGTCGGCGCCGGCGAGGTCCTGCCCGCCGTCGCCCAGTACGGTTGCGATGAATCCCGCGGCGAACGCGTCACCCGCCCCGGTCGTGTCCCGGGGATCGACGTCGAACCCCGGATGGGCGTACGAGCCGTTCGGCGTGTGCACCGCCGCACCGTCGCCGCCGTACTTGACGACGACGATCCGATCGCTGAAGTCCGACTCGACGTACTCGCCCTCGAGCACCGCCTCGGCCTCGCGATCGTTCGCGAAGACGACGTCGGCCGCCGCCAGCGCCTCGCCGTAGTTGCGGTCGCCGAGTCGTCGGCCGGGATCGAAACTGACGGTGACCCTGGCCTCGCTGGCGATCCGGGCGATCGCGGCGGCGGTGTCCGGCCGCTGCCCGGTGAGGTGGACGAGGTCGACCGATCGGATGCGCTCCCGATCGAGATCCGCGGGGCCGACCGCCTCGTTGACGCCGTCGTTTCCCAGCACGGCGACCTCGCCGTCGTCGTCGACCAGCAGGTACTTGACGGCCGTCGAGGCGTCCTCGACGATCCGGACGCCGTCGAGCGAGACGCCCGCGTCCTCGAGTTCGCGTCGCGCCAGCAGGCCGTTGTCGTCGTCGCCGACGCTCCCGATCAGCCCGGCCTCGACGCCGAGTCCCGCGAGGGCGGCCGCGACGTTCGCGGCGCTACCGCCGCCGGACTGGTGCTGTGAGCGGATCGCCGATTCGCCGTCGGCGACCGGGAGTCGATCGACGCGCAGCGTCACGTCCCAGTTGACGTGACCCGCAGTGAGCACGGAGAGCATAATAATATCGGGACGTCGACCTCCGGCGGGAAAAGTCTAGCCGAGCGTAAACAGCAGGAGGTTGTGGACGCCCGGTCCGAGCCCCACCGCGGCGATCAGTCCGAGGATCGTCCGTCCCTGCCGGGGCGTTTCCTGGACGTACTCCTTGAACAGGCCGAGGATCAGGAGCGAGAGCACCACTTTCACGAGGACGAACAGCCAGCCGCTACCGATGTACGCGGCCGTCGGGAGGCTCCCGCCGGCCTCGAGAAGCAGTCGGGACAGCGGGACGGTCTCTGCGGTGCCGAGCACGTCGTAGCCGATCGCGGTCGAGACGCCGTCCAGGGTGTGGCTGAAGACGACGAGCGCCCCGGTGATGCTCGTGACGGCGGCGACCTCGGTGAACCAGAGGCTGAGCGCGAGCCACGCGATCGCCGTCACGATGCCGGTGACGACGACCGCGATGACCGGCCAGAACGGATCGAGCACCCCCTCGCCCCACCGACTGACGACGGCGAACGTCGCGAACGCGACGAAAAACGCCGTCCCGGTGACGCCGACGAACCGGGCGATCGATCGCTGGAGGCCGGCCGCGTAGAGGAACGACCCGAGCAGCCAGATCCCGCCCGCGAGGGTCGCCGTCACGAGGTAGACGCTCGGCGTAGTGAACAGGACCGCGATCCCGTCCGGGTACGCATCGATCTGGTAGAGGACGTGGAGCGTCGACCCGAACATCATCCACGGCGCGAACGCGAGCACCGTCAGGTCGGTCACCGGTGGATCGACGGTCCACAGCAGCGTGACGACACCCCCCAGTACGACGAGAAGCGGCACGAGAAAATACCACGGCGGGAGCGCGAATCCCTCGGGCAATACCATATCCCATACGACCTCAGACCAGTAACTAACACGTTTCGATTATCACCGACTCGGTGATACGACGCGGCCAATCGTCCGGAGCGATCGGTATCTGTCGGGGCTACGGCTCCCACGGCTCGCCGGTCGTCTCGCCGAACAGGTCCCGCATCAGCGTCACGATACTTTCGGGCGGGAACTGCCCCCGCTCGGTGACGATCGCGTCGACGTACCGCGGCGGCGTGACGTCGAAGGCGGGGTTCTCGACGACCAGTCCCTCGTCGTCCGATCGCTCGCCGGTGACGTCCGCGCGCTCCGCGTCCGGGAGCACCTCCGACTCGTCGCGCATCTCGATCGCGACGGTGTGGCCGGTCATCGTGTCGGGGTGGAGTTTGATCGTCTGGGCGGCGACCATCACCGGGACGCCGCGTTCGCGGGCGTTGACGGCCAGGCCGCTGGTCCCGATCTTGTTGATGACGCCGCCGTCGGCGGCGATGCTGTCGGCCCCGACGAGGACGTGATCCGCGTCGTCCAGGTACCGACGCGCCGCGTTGTCGACGATCAGCGTCACCGGCACGCCCCACTCCCGGAGCTGGCGGGCCGTGATGTGGCCCTGCTTTCGCGGTCGGGTCTCTTTGACGATCGCCTCGACGTGTTTGCCGGCGTCGAGCGCGGCCTCGATACACGAGAGCGCGTCCGTCGAGTGACAGTGGGTCATCACCACGTCGCCGTCCCGGAGCCGGTTGGCCCCGACCTTCCCCAGCTGGTCCTGGGCCTGCTCGAGTTCGGTCCTGAACTCCTCGGCACGGGCGATCGTCGAGGCCCGGAGTTCGGAGACGGTGTCACCCGCCATCCCGCGGAGGACGTACCGGAGGGCGTTCGGGAGGCTGACGGCGGTCGGGCGGGTCTCGTAGAGTACCTTCGCGGCGGCCCGCAACTCATCCCGGAAGGCCGCCGGATCGGCGGCGTCGGTCCGATCGGCCTGCGTGGCGAGCGCGTCGGCCGCCGCGTCGGCGATCGTCGCCGCGCCGCGGATCTCCATCGTCGCGATGTCCTCGGCCGTCTCGGCGACGACGGGATCGACGGCTGGCTGGTCCTCGTCCATGCGAGCCAGTAGCAGGTCGCGATCAATAAGCATCCGGGCGGCGATCCGCAGGGCTCGTCGATTCGACGGGGAACGCTCGGAATCCGACTCCGGGCGGTGAACGACCGATCGGATTTTTGAGGGCGGGACGAGTCCACCCCGTATGGACCGGAGCGAACTCGCGCCGCTGATCGATCACACCGTGCTCGGCCCCGAGACGACCCCCGGAGACGTCCGGCGGGTGCTCGACGAGGCCGCCGAGTACGGGATGAACGCCTGTATTCCGCCCTACGCCGTCGAGGAGGCCGCGGGCTACGCACCCGAGGTGACGATCGCGACCGTCGTCGGCTTTCCCCACGGCCAGCAGAGCCACGACGTGAAGCGACGCGAGGGGGTCCTCGCCTGGAAAGCGGGGGCCGACGAACTCGACGCCGTGATCAACGTCGGCCGTCTCAAGGCCGGCGAGGACGACGTCGTCCGGGCCCAGATCGCGGAACTCGTCGCCGCCGTCCCGATCCCGGTCAAGGTCATCATCGAAACCGCTCTCCTGACCGACGCGGAGAAACGTCAGGCCTGCGAGGCCGCCGTCGAGGCCGACGCCGCGATGGTCAAGACTTCGACGGGATTCGCCGACGGGGGTGCGACGATCGCGGACGTCGAACTCATGAGCGAGTTCCTCCCCGTCAAGGCAAGCGGCGGCGTCGGCAGCTACGACGAGGCGATCGCCATGCTCGAAGCCGGGGCCGAGCGGATCGGGGCCTCGAGCGGCGTCGAGATCGTCTCCGGGGCACCGACGAGGGAGTAGGGCCCGAAGCCGGATCCGGTACAGGGGCGAGACCGAACGCGGAACCGACTGTGGGATCGCGGTACTGGTCGCTCCCGGATCGATCGCGGAACCGGACGATCCCGGCAGGATCGCCCGCGGAACCCAACGGTTTTTCTCCGAACGTGGTCACTATGAGCCTATGCTCGATCCGGTTCGAGTGCGGGTTCGCGCACTCGCCGATCGTCTCCGGCGGTTCGAGCGGCGGGAACTCGACGCGTTCGTGCGGTGGATCGAACGCACGGGGAACCTGCTTCACCTCTCGGTGCTCGTGTTCGTCCCGCTATTGATCGCCGTGGTCACCTGGCTGTCGAACGTGACGGTCGCGGTCTCGTTTCTCCTGTTCCCGCCGCTGGCCTCCGGAACGTACACGCTCTTTGCCGATCCCGAGGGCCGGTACTCCACGCCCGGGAAGTTCGTCGGCGGGATGACCGTGGGGGCACTCTGTGGCTGGTTCGCCCTCGAACTGGCGGCGGTGGTGGGCCTGAACGGCGGCCCCATCAGCGCGTCCGGTGCCGCCCTGAGCGTCTTCTTCACCGGCGTCGCGACCTGGGCGCTCGACCTGGAGGAACCCACGGCGTTTTCGACCGCACTGCTCGTCCTCGTCACCGGCAACGCGAAGATCGCGTACGTCCTCGGGATCGTCGTCTCGAGTGCGTTCGTCGCGGCCACCTTCGCGCTCTGGCGCGATCGCTTCTACCAGCAGCGGGCCCGCTATCTCTACCAGACGACCAACGCCGACGATCACGTGCTCGTCCCGATCGACGACTCGGGAACTGTCGCGCGGTTCGCGGCCGAACTCGCCGGCGCACACGAGGCCGGCAAGGTCGTCCTCTTCGGCGTCGCCGGGGCGGTCCGGGCCGACGACCCCGACCCCGAATCCGACACCGGCGAAGCGGAGACGACCGCCGAACGCGAGGCCGACGACACGGTCCAGGAACTCGAGTCGCTCGCGGACGACCTCCGGGCCGAGTACGACGTCCCCTGCGAGGTCGTCGTCGCGGAGGGCGATCGACGCTCGTCGGGGCTCGTTCTCCGGACCGCCCGACAGAACAACTGTGACCTCATCGTCGCGCCGTACGAGGAGGGCGATCGAGGCGGGCTCTCGTCGTTCATCCGCGGCCTGTTCGACAGCGAGATCGACGTCATCGCGTTCCGCTCGAGCGACGATCGCCGCCGGTGGCGACGCGGGCTGGTCGCGGTCCGGGGCGCCGGCGACACCGCTCGCACGATGGTCGACTTCGCGTTGCGACTCACCGAACCCGGCTGGCCGACCAGCGTCGCGACTTGCATCGACGACGAGTCGCGCCGGCGGAGCGCGGAGAACACCCTCGCAGACCTCGTCGATGCCTTCTCGGGTCGGTTCGAGACCCACGTCGTCACCGAGTCGGTCGAGGCGTACCTCTCGCGCGTGGCACCCCGGTACGACGTGCTCTTCGTCGGCTCGAGCACCGACCGATCGGCGGCCTCGCGGTTCGTCTCACCGCCGACGTTCCGGAACCTCGGGGATCTCGACACCGACGTCGCGATCGTTCACCGGGGTCGGCGTCGGTAGCCGCTCACGGGCCGCGTGTCGCATCGGAGGGAGCTGCTTTCACTCCGTGCCCATGATCCGATCGATCAGGTCCGTCTCGTCGCTCCCGAGCGCCGATCGGACGAGCAGGTGACCGCCCAGCACCGCCGGACTGATGACCGTGTCCGCACCCGCCCGATCGAGCTTTCTGGTGTTCTCGCGATCGGTCGCGGCGGCGACGATCCGGGCGTCGGTCGACAGTTGACGAGCAGTGAGAATCGCCAGCGCATCCTGTGCGTCGTGTTTCGTCGCGACGACGACCGCCGAGGCCCGCTCGATCTTCGCGCGCTGGAGGGGTTCCTCGTCGCTCGGGTCGCCGGTGACGACCGGTAGATTCCGATCGGTGAGGTCAGTCGTCGCGTCGCGATCGTTCGTCACGACGACGAACTGCTGATCGCTGCGTGCGAGTTCGTCGACGATCGGTTCCGTCAGGTCGCCGTAGCCGAGGACGAGGATGTGATCCTCGAGGACTTCGAGTTCTGATTCGGTCATCTTTCCGAGTGTTTTCGAGATTTTGGCCTGGATCGCCGGGCCGACGAGGGCTCCGATGGCGATACCGAAGCTGGCGACGCCGAGGACGAGGACGGACATCGTGAACAGCATCGCCTCGGTCGACGTCGGGTCCGGCGTGATGTCTCCGTAGCCGACCGTACTCG
Source organism: Halosolutus amylolyticus (assembly GCF_023566055.1). Taxonomy (NCBI): domain Archaea; kingdom Methanobacteriati; phylum Methanobacteriota; class Halobacteria; order Halobacteriales; family Natrialbaceae; genus Halosolutus; species Halosolutus amylolyticus. The sequence continues at coordinate 108,197 of NZ_JALIQP010000005.1, forward strand.
ACGTGATCAGGGTGAAGTAGAACGCGTCGAGGATGTTGGTGATCCCCTCGAAGTCCTCGCGGAGCGCGTAGCCGCCGATGGTGCCGTACAGCTGGACCCCGATGAGGGCCGATCCGGCGGCGATCTGGGTCGTCGAGAGGGACAGGGAGTTGTCGAACCGATCGCGAGTGAGCAACAGGACGGGGATCGAGACGATCGAGAGGACGATCAGCGGCACGGAGTACTCGCTCGTCTGGAGGAGCCCCTGCGCCGCGGTCAGCGGCAACAGCAGGAGCGACGCCCACCAGCCGACGCGGAGGCCGCGCCTGAGCGCGAGCGCGCTCCCGACCATCAGGAACCCGGTGAGCGCGCCGGTAAAGCCCGCGGCCTCCTGGACGGCGTCGGGGACGTACCCGGCCCAGGGGCCGTAGACGGTATCGATCCCGATGTTGACCACCGCAGTGGCGACCGAGAGCAGGGCGACCGTCAGGACGAGCAACACCGCCGCTCGCACCGTGAGCACTCGTGGCCAGTTGTCCGGGAGACGCGATCGACCCGGCCGCTCGTCGTCCATACACGCCGGTGGGCGATGCCGTCAGTTAACTCTTTCAAACCCGTCTCCGGTCGAACGGAACGCACGATCGACCCTCGACGGGGGACGAGGCCATCCGCCCCACGACCGGCCCGACGACTGCCGTCGAGACCGGGCCGGGACCGGGACCTGCCGGTACTGGTTTACCCGTCCCGGTCCACCTGCCCACAATGACGCTCCCAGTCGAGATTCTACTCGGCGTCTATCTCGGGCTGCTGACCGGCATCGTCCCGGCCCTGGTCGCCGGCTCGCTCGGCTTTCTCGTCCGGTACTTCAGCGGCGTCACGCTTCCCGGGTTCGGTGTGGTCGTACTCGCACTGTCGATCGCCAGCGTCCAGGGCGGGCTGCTCGGCCTCGTCGAGCCGAGCATTGCGCAATCGCCGCGACTGCTGGTCGCCGTGCTGGTCGTCCTGATGCTCGCGCTGTACGCGCACAATCAGGGCGACAAACTCGGTGCCGAACTGCCGCGACGACTCTCGCTGACCGCGCTCCGCCAGCGGACGCTCTCGGCGGACGTCGTCGAACTCGTCGGGACCGTCGGCCAGGTCACGATCCGGCCGACGGGCGAGATCCGCGACATGGAGGGGTATCCGCCGCTCCCGGCGGCTCTCCGGCAGACGCTCAAGACCGGGTCGTGGAAACTTCCCGCCGACCTCCCGCTGTCGGAACTCGAGGTCCGCCTCGCGGAACGGCTCCGCACCGACCACGACCTCGCGGACGTCGACGTCTCGATCGACGAGCAGGGTCGGGCGACGATCGTCGCCGCACCCCCATCCGGGAGCCTCTCGCGGCGCGTTCCGGCGGGAACGCGGGCGGTCTCGATCGAGACGCTCGTCCCGACCGGGCTGGCCCGCGGCGACGAGGTGGTCGTCCGGACGGTCGAGCGGTCGATACGGGGGACGGTCCTGAGCGTTCGGACGGCCGCCGACGCCGAGGACACCGCGGCCGGCGACGGTGACGACCCCGTGTCGGGCGAGACGACGCTTCCGGACAGCGGGACGGAGTCTCCGGTGGAGGTCCCCGTGCGGCGTTCCGGAGCCAGTCCCGGCGGAATCGGTCGCGTCACGATTGCCGTCGCCCGGCGCGACGTCGACCCGTTGCTCGCGGCCGACCGACCGCGACTCGTCGTCCGATCGCGAGGGACGAACCGCGAGTTCGAGGCGTTCGCCCTGGCCAAACGGGCCGGGTACGCGATCCGACGGATCACTGTGGGAGCGGACGGGGCGTCCGCGGATCCGCGATCGGCAGCGAACGTGACGGTCGTCGCGGTCCGGCGACAGGGAAGCGAGACCGGCGGTCGTCGACACGGCTGGGTGTTCGGTCCCGGGATCGAACGATCGCTCGGGGCCGGCGACGAGGCGTTCGTCGCGGGTCCCGAGACGCTCGTCGAGGAGTTCGCGGAGGCGACCGGCCGATGAGCAGTCCCGCCGTCGTCCTGGGTACGACTGCTGGGGGTGATCCCGCGTGATCGCGGTCGTCGCCCAGGCGATCTCCCCGGAGGCGCTGCTGGACGTGCTCGGTCGCCTCCTCGGCTTCGCGATCCTCGCGGGCGGCACGGCGGCCGTCGCGGCCGTCGGATTCCGGTGGTACAGCGCCGACGAACTCCCGGAGGGCGTCGGCGTCCTGCTCGGCATCTCGACGGTCGCGATCTGGCTGAACACCAAGACCGCCCTCCAGGACGCGATCATCGGCTCGACGCCGCTTCTCGACCCCGAGACGGCCATCTACACGGTCGTCACCTTCGTCGTGAGCGCGATCGCCGCGGACGGCGGCCGGCGGATCGGGGACCACCTCGCCCGCGACGTGTTCGCGCTCGCGGCGCCCCGGTCGATCGACGACGTGACCGAACTCGTTCGATCGGCCGGCCGGGTGGTGACCCTCGAACTCCCCGACGAGATCGAGGACGTGGACGGTTACGACCCCGTCGACGACGCGACGAAGGCGGATCTCGCCGGCCAGACGGTTCACTTTCCGCGCCGACTCGACGTCGACAGGCTCCGGGAGCGACTCGTCGATCGACTCGCGCGCGACCACGGCATCGGCCACGTCGACGTCGAATTCGCCGCCGACGGCTCGATCGAGTACCTCGCGCTGGGGAGTCGGCCGGCCGGGATCGGGCCGACGCTCGCGCCAGGGACCGTCGCAGTCGCACTCCGCGGCGATCCGGCAGCCGACGCGAGTCCCGGTGATGCCGTCCGCCTCTGGCGTCGCGACGGCGACGCCTACCGGCGGGTCACTCGCGGCGAACTCCGGGGCACCGCCGACGACGTCGTGACGGTCGCCGTCGACGCCGACGACGCGGTCGAACTCGACCCCGACGCCGACTATCGGCTCGTGACCCTCCCCGGAAACCCGGGCGCGGAACGCGATCTCGTCTCCCTGCTCCGGGCCGCCGACGAGACGGTGACCACGTTCGCCGTCGACGAGGGAGACCCGCTCGCGGGCGCGGCCGTCGGGTCCCTCCCGGCGCTCGTGCTCGCAATCGACCGGGACGGCGACCCGATCGCACTGCCGGCCGACGACACCGCTCTGGAAGCGGGCGACGTCGCCTACGCTCTGGCGCGGCCGGCGGCCCTGCGACGGCTCTCGACCGACTCGACCGACGGAGCGGGCGGGACGGTCTTCGGAGCCGACGGGGCGGTCGACGGGGACGCGGCGGCCGTCGATCGTCGGCCGGAGCGGTAGCTACTTGGCCTCGGCACCGATAGCGCCATCTATGCCCACGGAGTGGAACCTGTTCGCCGATCTCGCCGAACGTGCGGGCGACAAACACGTCACCGTCGACGCCGACGCCGGCGACACCGTCGGCGACGCGCTCGACGACCTGCTCGCCGCCGCGCCCGAACTGGAGGGCCGAGTGCTCGACGGCGACGGCGACCTTCGATCGCAGATCAACGTCCTCCGCAACGGGACGAACGTCCTCGTCGAGGAGGAGGGTCTCGAGACGGAACTCGAGGAGGGCGACGAACTGGCCCTGTTCCCGCCGGTGAGCGGCGGTTGAGTCCGCGGCGGCAGACCGCGATCGGCGGGCGATCGATCGCCAGCCCCGGGCGGGTCGCGACTGTCGATCGATTTTGCGACGGGCAACGGCGGGCCGGGACGATGGGTCGGCCCACAGGCCGCTGACGTTCAGTGGCTCCTGTCGGCGGTGCGAGCCGTGAGCGAGATGCTCTTCACGCCGTACTTCTGGCACGCCCCCTGTGCTTGCTCCGAGATGAAGTCGTACTGCGGGTTCTCCCTGACCTCGAGGTCGCGGAAGCCGGCCGCTTCGATCATCGCGGTGTAGTCGTTGATCTGTCTGGCGCCGCCGATACACGCCGCCCAGAGATCCGCGTTCGTCTTGATGCTGTCGGGCATCTGGGTCTCGCTGATGATGTCCGAGAGACCGAGTCGTCCGCCCGGCCTGAGTACCCGGTTTACCTCCCGGAAGACGCGCTCTTTCTCCGCGGAGAGGTTGATGACGCCGTTCGAGATCACGACGTCGAACGACTCGTCCGCGAACGGAAGGTCTTCGACGTAGCCCGGTTCGAACGAGACGGCGTCGAAGCCGCCCTCGTCGCGGAGCTGGCGTGCGTTCTCCAGTTGCTCCTCGGTCATATCGAGTCCGGTCACGCTTCCGGTCTCGCCGACGTGACGCGCCGCGACGAACGCGTCCATGCCGGAGCCACTCCCCAGATCGAGTACGTCGTCGCCCTCCTGGACGTCGACGAGTTCGAAGTGATAGCCGACGCCTGCGAAGGACTCGACCGCGGCCTCCGGAATCGCATCGAGATCCGCGTCGGGATAGCCGAGGCGCGACGCCAGCGGGCGCCCCATCTCGAAGTGGAACTCCTCGTCGGGGGACTCGGCGACGGCACGGTACACGCCCTTGACCTCCCGTTCGAGTTTGTCGACGTCGAGCGATTCACTCACGTTCGATCACCGCCTGCAGTCTGTGCCTGTCTGAACCGTGCAATCTGTCTGATGCTGTCATGGGTTCGTTTCGCCTCCGTGTGAGAGTCGCTACGCTCGTCCGGGATAGATAGGTATCCCGTGGCGGTTTCCCGGGCACTGCCCTCCTTGCAGCCGGTGACCGTCGGTCACCGGCTGCGGGCTGGCCCGGTCGCTGTACCGCAGGTCGAACCGGCTCCGAACGGGTGGCCCGTCTCGGAACCGATCGCCGAACTCCGTCGAGCGTCGCTCACACGACTTGCAGGTGTTCCTCCTGGAGTTCCTCGTCCGTGTACTCCTGTCCGTGGACCTCTTTCATGTGGTTCCTGGCCAGTTCGATCGCTTCCGTCTCGTCTTCCGATTGGATGATGAACCGGCAATCCGCCGCCGCCGATTCGCAATCGAGTTTGTGTGCGTCAGTCATGGGTCTCCCCCGCAGACATCGCTACGCCCGTCCGGATTAGATAGGTATCCCGTGAGCGCCGTGCAGGGGCTGCTGTCTGGTCACTCAGTGACCGACAGTCACCGGTTGCAAGCCGTGGTCGCTGGTGATCCCCGGCGTCCGCCCACGGTCGCCCGGCGATCGTCCCCGGAGCGGTGGTACCGCGAGCGGATTCAGGAGACGGGTGTCTCGAGGCTGAGCGTCGGAACCGTGCGCCGGTAGGACTCGTACGTCGACTCCGCCCACTCGCGTGCCGCCGGGTCGTCGGTGTCGATCACCGCCTGGACCGTCCCGCTGGCGGGATCGGTGCCGCTGATCGCGATTCGATCGTCGAAGATCCCGACCCCGTAGGACGGCAGGTCGTCGCGCAGGCGGACCGTGAGATTGCCGTTTTCCAGGGCCGCGGCGAACTGCTCGGGATCGGTCGATCGGATGTACGCGGCGACGGTGGGTGAGGTGATGATCTCCGCGGGCATCCCCGCGACGATTCGCTCACAGAGTTCGTCCCGGCACGGTTCGAGCAGGGCCACGTCGAACCCGACGACCCGGAACCGGTCCGTCTCCCGAAGCAGGGACGTAAAACGGTTCACCGGGCGGTACGGGTCGTCGGCCGCGGCGACCGTCACGACCGCGTCCGTGACCATCTCGATCGAGAACCCGTCCGCGTCGTCCGGGAGACACTCCCAGACGTCCCGAAGCGTCTGCTCGGTCTCGAATCGGTCGAGCAACTCCTGCATCCCCGCTGCGACGAAGGCACCCAGTTGCGTCGCCTCGTAGTGTCGCCCCGCTCTGGTGATCCAGCATCGCTCTTCGAACGCGCGGAGCGTGCGCCCGATCGTGGACCTCGAGACGCCGGTCATGGCCCGGAGGTCGGCCCGACTCTGGGGCCGCCTGGCCAGGGCGGCCAGCGCGGTCACCCGATGCTCCGAGCGCGCGAGGAACTCGACGTCGTCGATCGGCGAATTCGTGGCACTCGTTAGCATGGTTCTTACTACATAATCCAGCGGTATAGCTATTCGTTCACCGATCCTGGAACGATGTCGAGAAGCGAACGTCAGAACGGGGAGCAGAACCCGATCGGCCGCCCGATAGTCCGTAATTCACTCGATGCGATCGTCGAACGCCCTCGCGTCCGCGGCGAGGTCGATCCCGAGCACGAAATCCGGTTCGTCGGACACCTCGCTCCCCGCAGCGGACGCGTCGCTGACGACCGCGACCGTCTCGGGAATCAGCACGCGGGTCCGATCGGCCCCGAGGTCGGCGGCGTCGCGCGCGATCGCCGCGAACAGCGACCGGGTCGCGTCGACGTCCTCCCAGGCGGCGACGCCGTACTCGGCCCACGTCTCGGTGGCGTCGCCGTCGTCGCCGTCCGTCGATCGCTCGACCGACCGGGTCCGGTAGGCCGCACCCGCGAGTCCGTCCGCGCTCTCGACCGCGAAGACGGCCGTCTCGTCGGCGAAGCGATCGAAGTCGTCCCGCACGAGTTCTCGCACGGCCCACGTCTCCTCGGGGGCGAGGCCGAGTCCGTCGAGGTGGGTTCGCGCGTCGCTGTGGGTCCAGTATCGCCACGCGGCGGCGGGGTCGTTCGTCACCCGGTGCGTTTCGGGGGTGTCGATCGCCGCCCCGTCCGACGTCGGCTCGGGGTGTGCCCACCGGAACTCCGTCACCGGCCCGTAGCCGCCCGCGCGGGCGGCCCCGAGGCCGGCCGTGTTCCACGAGAACACCATGATCCGGCCGACGGTCGCGCCCCGGTCGCGGGCCCACGCGAAGCCGGCCTCGTTCAGCCGGGTGCTGACGCCCAGTCGCCGGTAGTCGGGGTGGACGCGCATCCCCTGGAACCACGCCTCGTCGGCCGAGACCATGACGCCCTGGACGAGTCCCACGACCGTCCCGTCGACCGCGGCGACGAACGTCTTCTTCGGCTCGTCGTTGTCCTCGAGCCACTCGTGGTAGATCCGCGGGATGTAGTCGCCGCCCCGATCGCTCCAGAGGTCGCCCGTGAACGCGAGGACGTCGTCGTAATCGTCGTGTCTCGCGCGGCGGATCTCGATTCGCCCGTCGCTCCCCGACCGCTCCCCGTCAGCGCTCACGGTCGATCACTCCCAGGGGACCGATCGGTCCTGCAGTTCGCCGGCCAGCGACGTCCGCATGGCTTCCTCGACGTCGTCGGCGTTCGCCAGCGCCCACATCAGCTTGCCCTTCGCGGTGCCGGGCAGCGTGTCGCCGGCCTCGATCACGCCCGCGTCGAGGAGATCCCGGCCGGTGTCGTAGACCCGATCGCAGACCCGTCCTTCGAGGCACTGACTCGTCATGACGACCGTCGTCCCGTTCTCGATCAGCTCCTCGATTCGCGGGACGAGATCGGTGTGGACGTGACCGAGTCCCGTTCCTTCGAGGACCAGTCCCTCGCTCCCCTCGACGACGTCGAAGAACGCGGGATCCATTCCGGGGGTGAACTTCAGGAGTTCCACGTCGCTCTCGAGGTCGGGTTCGATCGCGAGGTCGGCCGCGCCGCGTTCCCGATAGTCGCGGCGGAAGCTAACCACTTCGGTGTCGTAATCGACTTCGCCGAGCGGCTCCGCGCCGATCGTCTCGAACGCGTCCCGCCGGGAGGTGTGGTTCTTGCGAACCCGGGTGCCGCGGTGGAGCGCGCAGGCGTCGTCGCTCTCGGAGGCGTGCATACAGACCAGCACCTCCGCGCAGTCGCTCTTGGCGGCCTCGACGGCGCAGACGGCGTTCATCACGTTGTCCGAGGAGGGCCGATCGGCCGATCGCTGGCTCCCGGTGAAGACGATCGGGACCGGGGTGTCGAGCATGAACGAGAGCACCGACGCGGAGTACTGCATCGTGTCGGTCCCGTGCATGACGACGACGCCGTCGGCACCGGCCTCGATCTCCTCGTGGACCGCCTCGGCGAGGTCCTGCCAGATCGGCGGCTCCATGTTCTCCGAGAGGATGTTGGCGACGACGCGCCCGCGATAGTTCGCACGCCCCGCGAGATCCGGCACCGCACGGAGGACGTCCTCGGCGTCGAACTGCGCCGTCACGGCGCCGGTCCGGTAGTCGACGGTCGAGGCGATCGTCCCGCCGGTCGAGATGAGGGCGATCGTCGGCAGGTCGTCGTCGAACTCGACGGTCGACTCGCTCTCGTCGGCGCTCGTGCCATCGATCTCGTAGACGTCCTCCTCGAGGACGGTGACGTCGGCGTCGGCCCGATTGACGCCGACGTTGTAGCCGCCCTCGAGTTTCACCACGAGGTGGTCGTCCGTGCTGGAGGGGAGCACCACGCCGTCGTACGTGCGGTCCGCGCGATCGACGCGGACGCGGTCGCCTGGGTTCATGCGTGGCCGTTGCGCAGCAGTCGACTTGAAGGCACGCTTTCCCCCGCGGCGTCGGGTCACCCGAACAGTCCGACGAGGACCAGCCCGACGCCGGTCAGCAGGAGGACGGCGGCGATCAGCGCCGTCAGCAGTCGGATGGTCGACAGCGCGTCCTCCGCCAACTCGAGCCGCGGATAGAAGCGTCGAGCGGCGGACAGTAACCCCACCCCGAGCAGGATCGCGACGGCCCCGAACACGATCAACTCGGTACTCACTGCGTACCGGTACCACATCAGGTGTGAAAAAGACGTGCCCCGTGGCTCGCACAGTGGAACGCCGCTCTCCGGACGCGTAGCCCGTGTAGGTGGCCCTCGTGGTCAGCCCGTATAGGCGGCCCCCGCGGCGAGGAGAAACGCCGCCCCGATCGCGATCCCACAGAGCCCGATCGCCGCCCCGATCAGCCGCACCAGGTCGGTCATCAGCGTCGGATACTCGGGCTGGGGCTCGATGTTCGCGACCAGCACGAGGACGAACGCGCCGGTGCCGGCGATGAACGTCCCGACCGCAGCCGCCGTCAGCCAGCCCATGCTGGCCGTGTGCGGCCGAGTTTCCTATACCCTGTGGCCGATGGGAAAGGTCCTTGCCGCCGGCCCACGTCACCTCGATCATGAGCGATCGCTCGGACGAGGTGACCGCGTCCCGGGAGGGCGATGCCCGGTCGACCGACGACCTCCTCGAGGAGACGGAGGAGTTGCTCTCCGGTTCGGGTGCCGACGCGGGGCCGTCGTCGACGCCGGCGCGGGATCGATCGACGGGCCAGGATGCGCCCGTCGACGAGTCGACGGAATCCGGCTCGTGGTGGCGATCGAGCGACGCCGAACCGGACGCGGCCGCTGAGACGGACATCGACACCTCCCGCCTGTCCCGACTCGCGCCGTCTCACTCGCTCGGCGAGTACTTCTCCCCGAAAGCGTTCCTCGCGCTCGTGCTCGCGCTCGGCGCTGGACTGTTCGTCGGCGATACGATCCTCCCGATCGGCGGTCGGATCGCTGGCATGTTCGCCGTCGCCTTCGCGATCGGGCTCGTCGCGTCGAAACGGCGCTACCTCGAGACGACGGCCGCCGGGGTCTCCGTCGGTGCGCTGGCCGCGCTGGCAAACCACGCCGTTATCGCCGTCGCCGGGTCGAGCCGAGCGATCGTGGCCGTCGGCGCGACGGTCGGCCTGCTCTCGTGTGTCGGTGGCTACTACTTCGGCCGTGACCTTCGGGACGGACTGCGACGCGACATCGATTGATACGGTCTGTCGTGATTCTTCACCGCCGATCACCAGGGCGGGATCGACGATCGGCGGTACTTGACTACAGCAGTCCGTATCAGTCCTGTTCCGGTTCGGGGTGGGGGTTCGTCGCCAGCTCCCAGCCCCGTTCGGTTCGTCGAACGACGCCGTTGTCGGCCATCACCTCGAGCAACTCCGCGACGACCTCGCGGGGTGCGCCGACGTCCTCGCTGAGGGCGCCGACGGACTTGGGCTCCGATCGGATGCTCGCGAGCACGTCGGCGTAGATGCGGCTCTCGGGGCCGGCACCGATTTCCTCCGAAATCCGATCGAGGACCTCACAGAGCTGTCCCTGGACCCACCGCTGGGCCAGCGAGAGCTCGTTTTCCAGCTGTTCGAGGTCCTCGAGGGACGCGAGCAGGTCGTCGAGGTCGTCCGTCTCGTCCCACGAGACGTCCAGCGAGAGGTGCCGACAGGTCGTGATGTCGAAACTGCTGTTCGCAGGATAGGCGCTCTTGCTCGCGTAGCCGTAGGGCGAGACGTTCACCTCGAGCCTGACGTTCCGGGCGATGTGAAAGTACTTCCGGCGCTGGTCGTCGACCCGGCTCTCGATCAGTCCCGCCTCCTCGAGCTTCCGGAGGTGTTCGATGACCGCCTTGGGACTCACGCCGAGGTACTCCGAAATTTCGGTCACGTAACAGGGTTTTCGGGCGAGTAGCCGGAGGATTCGCCTCCGATTTTCGTTCCCGAGTAAATCGAGTAACGCGGCGGAGTCCATCGGGTGATCGTAAGCGGTCACCGCTGAAAAGCGTGTCTTCTCTCCGCAGGTCGTCGGGGCGCGACCGCAGGTCGGCTCGCGGTCGCGCCGGCAACTCGGTACAGGGGACCGCGTCAGTCGGCGTTCCCGTCGCCGTCGTTCTCCGGTTGATCGCGGTCGTCGTTCTCAGTTCCCGACTCGGCCTCCTCGCCGTCGTCCTGGTTCGAGCCGGGGGTATCGTCCGGCGGGCTACCGCCCGAGCCGTCCTTCCCGGTATCGCCCGTCTGGCCCGGTGGCTCACCGTTTCCCGGGTTCTCCTGGGAAGACTGGTCGTTCCCCGTCGGCGACCCGGCCCCACGATCGTCCGGCGGTCCCTGGCCGGGCACTCGATCGGTGCCGGGCATCCCGCGGGCCATCTCCGCGACCTCCGGGCCGACGAGGTCCGAGGCGTTCTGCTGGAGGGTCTCGAGGCGTTTCTCGTCGACGCCCGCTTCGGCGGCCCGGGGACTGGTTTGCTCGATCGATCGTTCGAGTCCGGCGATCTCGACCGTCAGTTTCGCCATCCGGGCCCGGTACTGTCCGTTCGAGAGGTCGTCGCGCTGGTCGCGGAGCGTCTGGCGTTCGTCCTCGAGGGCCGCGAGTTTGGCCTCGAGTGCGTCGGTTCGCTCCGCGACGACCGCGGCTTTTCGCTCGTCGTCGGCGGCCTCGTACCTGGCCTCGAACATCCCCTCGTCGACGGTGTTCTCGGCGTCCGCCGTACTCGCCTGCATGAACGTCGAGACCGTCGTGTTCGACGCCGTCTCGTCGGCGGTGTCGGTCTCGGTGATCGACCCCACGACGGCCCCGCTCCCGATGGGGGCGATCGTGAGGCCGACGACGGTTGCCAACACCAGGAGGGCAACTGCCCGTCTGGAACTCATTGCACCAGCGTACTGCCCAACGTCCTAAAAAGACGGACCTTCGTTCGCACCGTTCAATCGATCCTCTCGACGGCTGAGATTCGTTTGGAGTGTTTACAACGATTGCAGGTGCCGTCGATCGGGAGTTCCGGAACGGTCGATCGACAGCCCTCGATCGCCGGTTCAGGCATCCATTGATGCGCACGCCCGAACAGTTAGCTTACCCTGAACCTCTCGATAGTCGATTATTTGACGCGGTCAGATCGTCGCGTTCGGTGTCACGACGCGAGAGGCCGTGAGTCGGATCCGACTGGCGGTCGGGGCGAACGCGAGTGCGCTGATAGCACTCGGATTTAAACTTGTCTGCCAACAGTTATGTCGTTCCGCCCCGTGTCACTAGATGGCATGTTCGAGGTGTTTTCGCGGAGCTACTATCTCGGACGACTCTACGTGACGCCGACCGAGAGCGATCGCGCGCTCATGCAGCGCGACCAGCACGAGCAAATCAACGAAGAGGTGTACGCGAGCGGCGAGGGACTCGAACGGCTCGACGCACCGCTCGTGATGAAACTCGAGTCGAGTCACTTCCCGGTCCACGGCGACGACGCCGTCCCGGCGAACACGCTGGCGCTTCCCGAGTCGATGCTCGAGGGGACCGACGTCCGGAATCCCCCGTCGCTCCGGGAGGTGTTGCTCGCCCGCCGCGAGCGCGCCCAGCAGTTGCTCGAGTTCGCCGGCGGCTGGGAGGCGCCCCGTCCCGACCTCGACGACGACTTCCCCGGTGCCGGAACCTAGAAGTACTCCCGCTTCGCGTATGTCGCCAGATGCTCGACGAGTTGCTCGGCCGCGCCTCGCTGAAAGAGCGCATCGACGACTTAGAGGAGGAAAACGAGCGGTTGCGAAAGCGGTACGAGGCCGAATCCGATCGCCGGGCCGACGCCGCGACGGACAGACAGGAGGCCGAGGCGGAGGTGAACCGGCTCGAAGACCGCATCGCGCAACTCGAAGGCGAACTCGATCGGGTCGAGGCCGCCGACTCCGGCCCGACGGTCCGTCGTCGCGAACACCTGCGCGGGCCGCGCCTCGCCGAGGTTCTCGATCGGCTGGCGTCGGTCCGAACCGGTCCCGAGGGGGCGCTCACCGCCGCCATCGGGGAGGCAGGACCGAACACCGTGCGAGACGATCTCGAGGACGTCCTCGGCGATCGAGTCGCGCTCGTCGACGACGCCGCGCCCTGTCTCTGCTGCGTCGACGACGCGGGCCTCGTGTCGGCGACGCTCGACCCCCCGGTTCAGCCCGATCGCGATCCGACCTGGGACGACCGATTCGCGCTCGAGCGCGAGTGGTTCCTGCCGACCGGCCGGTACGCGTTCGCGCTCGTCCGGGCCGACCTGTTCGCCGCCGGCGTCTACCGGGGCGACGATCGCGTCGACTACCGCGGCTTCGAGAGCGACGTCAAGGGAAGCCACTCGAAAGGCGGCTTCTCGCAGGCCCGGTTCGAGCGCATCCGCGACGAGCAGATCGACGCCCACCTCGATCGGTGCCGGGAGGCGCTGACCGCGACGGTTGAGGACGCCGGCACGGACCGGCTCTACCTCGTGGGCCAGCGCGGCGTCGTCGAGACGCTCGCCGCGGAGGCCGCCCTCGACCCCGACGCGACGGCGGCCGTCGACGCGACGGGCGACCCCGAATCGGCGCTTTCTGACGCCCACCGATCGTTCTGGACGACGGAGTTGCGGGTGCTCTGATCGCGGGCCGGTCGTCGACCTTGCGGCCGAATCGCGCGATCGGCCGCGGGTCTTCAGGATTAAATACTCCCTCGACTACCATCCGGTATGCGCGTCGCAATTCTCGCACACGAGAAGTTCCCCGATCGGGCCAAGACGGCCCTCGGGGTGCTCAGATACGCCGACTACGATGCCGCCGCGGTCCTCGATCGAGAGTCCGCCGGCGATCGCGTCTCCGACTACGTCCCGGACGTCCAGGACGCCCCGATCGTCGAGGGGATGGCCGACCTCGAGGCGGACGACCTCGACGCTCTGCTGATCGGCATCGCGCCGATCGGCGGCGACTTCGACGAGAGCTGGCGCGAGGACGTCCGCACGGCGCTGGAGTACGGCTGTGACGTCATCTCCGGGCTCCACTACTTCCTCGAAGACGACGAGGAGTTCGCCGCCCTCGCCGCCGAGAACGATTGCGACCTGTGGGATGTCCGCAAGCCGTCCGACGACCTGACCGTCGCGGACGGCGTCGCCGGCGACGTCGACGCCGAAGTGATCCTCACCGTCGGCACCGACTGCTCGGTCGGCAAGATGACCGTCTCGATGGAACTCGCCCGCGACGCCCGCGAGGCGGGCTACGACGCCGCCGTGATCCCCACGGGCCAGACCGGGATCATGATCGAGGGCTGGGGGAACCCGATCGATCGGGTCGTCTCGGACTTCACCGCGGGCGCGGTCGAGGAGATGATCGTCGAGAAAGGCGACGAGTACGACTACCTCTTCGTCGAGGGACAGGGAAGCATCGTCCACCCCGCCTACTCGGCGGTCACCTGCGGCATCCTCCACGGCGCGATGCCCGACAAGCTGGTGCTCTGTCACGTCGCCGGGCGCGAGGCTATCCACGGCTACGAGTCCTTCCCGCTGCCGCCGATCGAGAGCTACGTCGACCTCTACGAGGATCTCTCGGCACCGGTCAGCGAGGCTCCGGTCGTCGCCGGCGCAATAAACACCGCCCATCTCGAGGACGAGGGGGCCCGGCAGGCGGTCGACGAGTACGCCGACGACCTCGGCGCGCCCGCGACGGACGTCATCCGGTACGACACCGACGACCTGCTGGAGGCCCTGCTCGAATGACGCTCGCCACCGACTTCGAGCGCCGCTCGCTGCCGCTCGAGTACCCGTTCACGATTGCCCGCGGGACGCAAACGGAGTCGGCGGTCGTGACCGTCCGCGTCGAAGCCGACGACGGAACGATCGGCGTCGGCGGCGCCGCGCCGTCGTCCCACTACGGCGAGACCGTCGACACCGTGACGGCCGTCCTCCCCGACCTGCTCGCGGTCGTCGAGGACGTCGGCGATCCGCACCAGCTCGAGCGGATCGAACGGCGGATGCGCGAGACCGTCCGGCGGAACCCCGCGGCCCGCTGTGCGGTCAGCATCGCGCTCCACGACTTCGTCGCGAAACGGCTCGACCTCCCGCTGTACCGGTACTGGGGGCTCGATCCGTCCGAGAGCCTCGAGACGTCGTACACGATCGGCCTCGACGACACCGAGACCATGCGCGAAAAGACCGAGACGGCCCTCGACCGCGGATTCTCCACGCTGAAGGTCAAACTCGGCACCGATCGCGACGTCGAAATCGTCGAGACGATCCGATCGGTCGCCCCCGACGTCAGCCTGTTCGTCGACGCTAACGAGGCCTGGACGCCCCGCGAGGCCGTCCGGAAGATCGATCGCCTCGCCGCGTACGACCTCGCGTTCGTCGAACAGCCCGTCCCCGCCGAGGATCCGGCGGGACTGCGCTACGTCTACGAGCGGGCGGCGCTCCCGATCGCCGCCGACGAGTCCTGCGAAACGCTGTCCGACATCCCGCAGATCGCGGACCGGTGTGACATCGCGAACCTCAAACTCATGAAGTGTGGCGGCCTGCGGGAGGCCAAACGGATGATCCACGCCGCACGCGCCCACGGCCTCGAGGTGATGTGCGGCTGTATGACCGAATCCAACGCGTCGATCGCGGCGGCCTGCCACCTCGCGCCGCTGCTCGACTACGCCGACCTCGACGGGTCGCTCCTGCTGGCCGAGGACCCCTACGACGGCGTCCCGATGTCCGGCGGGGAGATCGACCTCGCGGGGCTCGATCGGGCGGGAACCGGCGCCGTCACGGAGTAGCCGACCGGCGGCGTCGACGACCGATCGCGGTTTCCGCTCGGCGTCTGCGGTCGCTTGCCGTACGGCGTCTGCGATCGCGATGTTGTAAATAGTAGTGACCGATCCTCTAGAACTGATCCCAACTGTCGTTTACGGTCGTGGCGTCCGTGGGGAATCACGTCATGCAAGACGGGCACGAGGACGGACGCGATTCCTCGCGGCTGTCCCGGCGGATGGTTCTGCAGGCGACGAGCGGTGCGGTCGCGCTGTCGGCCGTCGGATCCGCGCGGGCCAGCGAGGGCGAGGGCGAAGCGCGCGGAGCGCGGATCGATCGGCGCTGTCCCGAGGCGACGATCGAGCCGAGTCACGGTCACTGTGCGGGGGCCAGCCTGGAGGGCTGTGCCGACGACCACCCGGTGACGATCGACCTCCAGGAGGCCGTCGCGGAGACGCTCTCGGGCCGGTACCCGGACGTCGGGTCGTTGCTCGACGACGACTACAAGCCGTACTTCGACACCCTGGCTGGAGACGGCGGCTACTCCCACTGGCTCAGCCCCGAACACATCGGCGACGGGACGCTTCTGGACCCGGATCGGCCGGAATCCGTACTCGTCGATAACGAGTCCTGGCGACCGATCGGCGTCATGTTCGTCGCGACCGTCGACGGCGACCCGGTCTCGCCGCCGCCCGTGGTCTACGACGCGACCGCCGACGTCACCTACGAGGACGGGGTTTCCCCCGCCGTTCCCGAGTCGGAGACCGGCGACGACGGCGAGTCTCCGGATCGCTGCTCCCCGTGGCACTACCACGCGGGACTCCCCTCGCGGTTCGCGTGGTGGTACTACCGGAAGGTGTACGAAGGGGACTACGAGGACGGCGCGGTGCAACTCCCCTGTCGCACGCCCTGTCTGCTCCACGTCTGGACAGTCGACCATCCCGAGAGCGTCTACGCCCACGACGCGCCACCGCCGGAGTACCGCGATCGAGACCCCGCGGACGAGGCCAGTTTCGAGACGGACGCGGACCCCGGCGAGGACGTGCTCGGCTGGGACGTGCTTCCGGACGAGGCGACTCCCGATCTGCTTCCGGGCGAGTTCTCCGTTCTCGGGCCCTGAACACACTCCTGTGGACTTACTCGGCGGCCGCGTCGAGCCAGCCCCACGCCGCCAGCGCGGCCACGACCCGGTCGACCGCTTCCGTCACGGTGCAGTCGTCGGTGTCGATCACGACGTCGGCGTCCGGGTCGTCGAACTCCCGGTAGACCACGTGGACGCCCTGCTCGTCGATCGAGTCCGGCCGCGATCGATTGCGTTCGAGGCAGGTCCCGAGGCTCGCCGTGACGTGGACGAACCGGACGTCCTCGAGGGTGCGAAACTGCGTCTGCCACTCGCGCCGGTAGAACGTGCCATCGACGAGGTGGACGGCGTTCTCGGGTCCCTCGGAGACCCGTTCGTAGAGTCGTTCGTACGTGCGACTGGAGAACTCGTCGGAGTGGTGGCTCTCGACGCGTACGCCCTGGCGGGCGAGACGGTCTCGAACCCGGTTCGTGATCGTCGTTTTGCCGGCACCGGGCGGACCGCAAACGACGAGTATCACGGTCGCTCACTCGTCGTCGAACGGTGTAATCCCTTCCGTTTCGACCTCCCTCGCCGATCGCTACTGCTCCCAGTCGATCTCCTCGCCGCGGCCCGACTCGCGGAGGATGAACGGCCCGATCGCCAGCGTTCGCTGGGCCATCGTCGCGATCCGCAGGATGAAGGCGATCAACAGGAGAAACGGGGTGACGGCGATCGTCGCCGCCAGCGCGACGATCCAGACGAGGAGATCCACGCCCAGGAACACCCCTATCACGGCGTTCGAATCGAAAAAGAGCAGCATCGACATCGTCACGATCAGGGAGGGCACGGCGACGTACATCATCGCCCGCGAGAGATTGATCAGTTCCCACTGGAAGTACAGCGTCTTGAAGTGCTCGCGGGCGAGGCCGAACAGCTTCAGCGACTCGAGCAGGTCGTCGTAGGCC
Source organism: Halosolutus amylolyticus (assembly GCF_023566055.1). Taxonomy (NCBI): domain Archaea; kingdom Methanobacteriati; phylum Methanobacteriota; class Halobacteria; order Halobacteriales; family Natrialbaceae; genus Halosolutus; species Halosolutus amylolyticus. The sequence continues at coordinate 125,286 of NZ_JALIQP010000005.1, forward strand.
TCGCGAGCCTCGTCGGTGAACGAGTCGGCGTGGGTGTTCCGGATCCGCCGGGTCCGGAAGATCTTCCAGGAGTAGTTGTAGTCGAGCGCGGCCTTGACGACCTCGTAGGTGCCGAACTGGGCGTCGTCCAGGTCGGCGCGGACCGACTCGGCGTGCGTCGTGAGGTTGTCGACGAAGTCGTCGACCCGTTCCTGAAGGTCCGCATCCTGGCTATCGGAGACGGCCTCCCGGAAGTCGAGCGCCCGCTCCTCGGAGGCGGCGACGATCGCCTGCACGAACGAGGCCGGTTCCGGCGGACTGATCGGCGCGTCGATCGATCCGCCGACGTTCTCGCGAAACTCGAGTGCCCCCTCGAGCCGCGTTCGCTGGTCTTCGACCGCACCGATCTCCTGGGAGAGCACCAGCGAGTTGATCGTGACCACGAGCGTGACCCCGGTGATCAGCGCCGTCGTCAGCGCCTGGAAGAGCGTCCCGATCGGATCCGACGTCCCGACGAGCGCCCTGAGCGAGACGGGACTGAGTCGGGCGACGACGAGCAGTCCGACGAAGACGAACGCCATGAGGCCGACCGTGACGACCCACCGGTTCGCGTTCAACAGGAGCTGGTGTTTCCACGTCGAGGCCGCGCTACGTTCGGCCATCGTATCGCTGGGCTGGGACCCGTCGCCGCTCATCGGTCGGCCCGGACGATACCACATCGCCCGGGAAATAGCTACGGCAGGAGTCCGCGCCACTGAACGCGGTGGTGTCGACGGCTCATACGGTCCGTTGTACCGAGTTACCGGTGCAACCGCAGGCCGGGCGCGGTTGCACCGGCACTGACGTACGACGGTCCGTATCACCCCAGGTCCTCGTCACGCTCGGACTCCCGAAGGATGAACGGGCCCATCGCGAGCGTTCGCTTGGCGACCGACGCGATCCGGAGGATGTAGACGATGAAGACGACGAACGGGGCGATACCGACGACGAAGCCCGCGCTCGTCACCCAGACGAGGTTGTCGACGCCCAGCGTCGTCCCGGGGAGCGCACTCCCGTCGATGTACATCAAGAACAGCGCGATCGCCGTCAGCGCGGGCACCGAGATGTAGAGCAGGGCCCGCGAGAGGTTGATCAGCTCCCACTGGAAGTACAGCGTCTTGAAGTGCTCGCGGGCCGGCCCGAAGAACTTGAGAAGTGTGATCATCTCGCTGATCTCCTCGACAGCGTCGTCAGACAGTTCGTCGTCGTGCTCGGCGCGGATCTTGCGGGCGTCGTAAATCTTCCGGGAGTAGTTGAAGTTGAGCGCGTTCCAGATCACGTCGAACGTCCCGAACTGGGCGCTCTCGAGGTCGTCCTTGACTACCTGCGCGTTCTCGACGGCGTCGTCGACGTAGTCGGCGATTTTTCCCTGCAGTTCCTCGCCGTGGTCGCCCGCCACCGCTCGCTCGAGGTCGGTCGCTTCTTCCTCGACGCCGTCGACGAGTTCGTAGAGGAACGCCGCGGGTTCGGGCGGCGTCACGTCCTCCTCGAGTTCGTCCTCGATGTCTCGGCGGAAGCCCATGGCTTCCTGCATGCGCTCGCGCTGCTCGCCGACCGCGCCGAGTTCCTGGGAGAGCACCAGCTGGTTGATCGTGACGACGATCGAGGTTCCGGTGATGATCGCCCCGATGAACGCCGAGAAGATCCAGAAGGTCCCGTTGTGCCGCTGGACGATCACGCGGAGGGGTGTGAGTCCGAGGAAGCTGGCCCCCACCAGGACGGCGAACACGGTCGCCAGTACCGCCGCCGTGAAGAGCCAGCGGTTCAACCGGAGCAACACCCACAGTCGCAGGCCGCCGACGCCGGCCCGCTGACTCAACACGTTGCTCGAGTCCGAGTTACTCATTGACCGTGACGAACGAACGACGACGGCGGGTAAAATACTACAGCGGGAGTGAGCAAATCCGACGGGTGGCCGGCGCCCGTCGACCGCCCGTCCATCCAGCGCCGGCGACTGCTGATGGCCGTGCGAACGACGAAAACACTTGTCCGGACGGTCATGGTACGGGCAGGACGTATGAGCGAGTCCGGTCGGAGCAAGAGCGCCGAGACGGCCACCACGATAGCCGATCGCGTTCCCGGCGGCCGTCCGATACTGTGGGTCCTGGTCGAGGGTAACCGCGCGCTGGTGGCGAGTGTGATGCTCGCGGTCGCCTACGCCCTCCTCGTCGGACTCGGCGAGTTCGGCCCCGGCTCGATCGCGAAGCTGTTCGAACCCGATCCCGTCTTCGCGCTGTTTACGCCGATCATCATCGGGATCATCATGGGCGTCAGCCTCGTGTTGACCTTCAACCAGCTCGTCCTCTCGGCGGAACTCGGCCCGGTCGCGGACCAGCGCGAGCGGATGGCCGGGGCGATGGCCTTCCGCACGGACGTCGAGGACGCCGTCGGACGGGACACGAGCCCCCCGGAACCGTCGGTCTTTCTCCGCGGCCTCGTCGAGGCGACCGGCGACGAGGCCCGAACCCTCCTCGAACGGGTCGAGTCCGAACCGGACGTCAACGCGGCCGCTCGCGAGGACGTTCGCGAGTACGCACGGGGGATCGTCGCCGACGCCGATCGGGTCGCCGAGACGCTCGCGGGCCAGCAGTTCGGCCGGTTCGAGGTCGTCCGTGCCGCCCTGGAGTACAACTACTCCTGGAAGATCTACACCGGCCGGCGCGTCAGGAACCGACACGCCGAGCGGCTGCCGGAGGACGTCGTCGCTGAATTCGACGATCTGCTCAGGATCCTCGAGTTCTTCGGGCCGGCCCGCGAGCACTTCAAGACGCTGTACTTCCGGTGGGAGATCATCAACATCTCGCAGGCGCTGGCCTACATCGCCTTGCCCGCGCTGTCGGTCGCGGCCTACATGATCCTGATCTTCGAGACCGGCGACGTAGCCGGGACGACGCTGGGGTTCGACCGCGGCCTGCTGGTCGTCGGCCTCGGATTCGCGATCGGCGTGACGCCGTTCGCGATCTTCCTGTCCTATATCCTCCGGATCGTCACCGTCGCGAAGTGGACGCTTGCGATCGGCCCGTTCGTCCTCCGGGAGACCGATCGCGGGGCGGACGTCGAGTGGGAGTGACTAGCGCTCCTCGCCGTAGGTCACGTCGAACGGGCCCTCGTCGGGATCCTTCTGGGGAATTATCGGGCCGACCGACGCGGTCCGGCGCGTGACGGTCGCGGTCCGGAGGATGTAGGACGCGAGGAGGGCGAGCGGCGAGAGCGCGACGACGATCAGCCCGATGGCGACGTAGGGAAGCACGGCGACGCTGACGCTCGGACCGACCACGTCAGCGTACATGAGGCCGACGAGGATCGCCGACAGGATCGAGGGCACCCCGCAGTAGATCGTCAGCTGCGAGAACCGGGTGAGTTCCCGCTGGAGGTAGGTCGTCTTGAACTGCTCGCGGGCTACGGCGAACAGTTCCAGCGACTCGATCAGGTCGTCGAAGCGTTCCGTGGCGGCCGGCGACAGCGCGTCCGCGTACTCGCCGCGCAGGTGGGTGGCGGCGTACAGGTGCCAGGCCTCGTCGTAGTTGATCGCCGCCGAGACGGCCGCAAACGACCCGAACGTCCCTCGATCGAGCACCTCGTCCACGCGTTCGGTCCGTTCCTGGACGTCGTTCGTGTACCGCGTGACCGTCTCGCGGACCTCCTCGTCGTGGCTCGCGACGGCGTCGGCGAGGTCGTCGGCGTCGTGTCGGATCGATTCGACGATCAGTTCGAGAGTTCCCGTGGGCGTCGCCGGGGTCGCCGGAACGCCTGCGTCGTCCGCCACGTCCCGCCGAAACTCCACGACCGATTCGAACCGATCGCGCGCCTTGCCGGCCGAACTGAACTCCTGGGAGAGAATGAGTTGGTTGACCGAGACGACCAGCGTGACCAGCGAGAACGTCCCCGCGATCATGCCGCTGGCGACCCGCGTGACGGAGTTCGGGTTGACGAACGAGACGATACCGAGTTCGTGCAGGACGAGCAACAGGGCGACGACGACGACCGACAGGAGCGCCGCGACGATCACGCGATTACCCTCGACCACGATCCACTCGCGAACCCCGGACAGCCCCGACCTCGCGCCGACGTCCGCCCCGTAGCTCTCGAGCGTCTCGTCGGTTTCCGAGGGCCCCATGGCGACACGTTCCACAGTCCCGACAATAAGGCCCTGCGTTGCATACACCGCTCGTCCCCGCGTGGGCCGCGGGTGCTGGGTGCGATCGGTGTCTCGCGGCGCGAGCGCGACCGCTGTCGGTTCAGGGCCTACACTGAAATACGTCCGCGGTGTCGAGTCACCGTATGCCCGGTGACGGAACTATCTCGCGGACGCACGCTCGGCGATGACCCGATCGGAGTCGACGAGTCGACGGCGACTGCTCGCCTCGATCGGTGCCGGAATCGCGGCCGCAGCAGCCGGCTGTGCGGGGAGCGGAGGTCTCGACGGCGAACCGACCTACGAGGACGGCACCGTCGACGCCGGCAACGTCACCAACGCCTCCGAGCGATCGGCGACCCAGATGGCCGCGGCGGAGGCGGTCGCCGAACGGGAACCGAACACCGCGGTGACGCCGCTCGATCCGCTCTCGCTGATCGAACACGAGTTCGTCGTCGAAGACAACTATCTCGGCTCGACCGTCCAGGGAATCGTCGCGAACACGGGGTCCGATCGGATCCAGCTCGTCGAAGTCCGGACGCGGGTCTACGACGACGCCGGCAACATGCTCGGCCAGTACCTCGCCAGTACCGGCGACCTGAACGGCGGAGCGTCCTGGTCGTTCCAGGTGGTCGTCCTCGAGTCCCCGGCGGACGTCGCGGACTACGACATCACGGTCCTGGGAACGCCGACGTGAGGTCGGTCCGTCCGTGGCGTCGACACCTCGGCGGCCGATGAGCACGAGTCCCCTTCTCGCGCCCTACGAGGACGACTCCATCGCCTCGGCGAGGTCGTCGTCGACCGCGTCGACGATCGCGTCCGGACCCTCGTTCAGCGCGTAGGCAGGCCGGCCTTTCCCCGTCGGCGACGTCTCCGATCCGGCGATCTCCTCGACGATACCCTCGTCCTCGAGGCGGTAGAGCGATCGCATCACGTCCGCCTCGGTGAGCGTTCCGACGACCGTCTCGACGCCGTCCAGTCGCGTCTTGCACACCTGCCGGAGTTCGGGCGTCTGCACCGGCGTCTCACCGTCCCGATCGAGCGCGACGACCCCGAGCAGGACGGCCTGATCGGTCAGTGACAGCGAGTCCTTCGAGACCATACGGCCATCTTCGATCCGGGAGGTCCTATGTATTTCCCCCGCGACAGGTATCGCTCGTGAGAGAACCGATCGGGAAGCGACGGCGGGAGCACTGCTCACGTGGGACCTGTCGACGATCAAAACGGTGCTGTTCGACCTGCTTACTCGTTCTCTTCGTCCTGCAATTCCGCGAGTTCGCTCTCGATCTCCTCGTCGTCGACCTCGCTCGCTACCTCCTCGATCTCTTCCTCGTCGACCGCGTCGGGATCGGCGGTCGACTCCTCGACGCCGACGTCGGACTTGAGCGTCTCGAGTTCGGCCTCCACGCCGCTGTCGGTCGAGAGCGACTCGAGTTCCCGATCGATGCTGTCCTTGTCCGAGAGGACGTCGTCGAACGCGCCGCTCTCGTGGAGTTCGTCCATGGCGGCCGCCCGGGCCTCCATGTCCTCGGTCTGCTCCTCGGCGCGTTCGATCGCGCGGCCGACGTCCTCGAACTCCTCGCCGGTGGCCGTCATCGCTTCCGAGACCGAGGAACTGGCCTTCGCGGCCTCGTGGCGGGCCTTCATCGTCTCCTTCTTGGTGCGGAACTCCTCGATGCGCGTCTGGAGTTCGTCTTTCTGCTCGATCAGCCGATCCTGCTGGTTCTGGAGCTCCGAGATCTGGCGATCGAGGTCCTCGATCTGGTTCATCTTCGTCTTCTTCTTCTCGAGGGCGCGTCGCGCCAGATCTTCCCGGCCCTGTTCGACCGCCGTGCGGGCCTGCTCGTTGTGTTTGTCGACGTTCTCCTCGAGGCGCTTTTTCTGCATCTCGAGGCGCTTTTTCTGCGTGGTGAGGTCGGCGATACCACGTTTGACGTCCTGGAGCTGGTCGCGCATTTGCTCGTAGGAGTAATCGAGCGTCTCCGTCGGATCTTCGGCCCGGTTGAGCACCGAATTGATCTTCGACCGGATGACGTACGAGGCCCGAGAGAGGATGCCCATACTCGTACGTCTCGCTCGGTACCCTTAAAAACATCACATTAACGACAGTCATGGCCGGAATGAACTCCTGTCGTCGATCGTTCGCCGATGCTGACTGTCGGCGTCACCGACCGATCGCCGCCCCGCTCGAACCCGAACGTCCCCGAAGACGACGGCCGACAAATAGCCGACTGGGAACCCGCTCCCGTTCAGTGACTACTAAGGGCGGCGGTGACAACGATCGGGCATGACCGACGTCCTCGTCCCCGGCGGGCGCGACGTCCGGGGGATCCTCGACGAACCCGCGGACGCTCCGAACGCGATCGTCGTCGCCTGTCCACCCCATCCGCAACACGGCGGTTCGCGATCGGATCGCCGACTGACGGCCGTGAGCGAGACCCTCACGGCGGCGGGAATCGCCTGCCTCCGGTTCGATTACGGGCCGTGGGAGGAGGGAGTGGGCGAGCGCGAGGACGTCCGGAACGCGATTCGATGGGCCGGCGAGCGAGCCGATCGCGTCGGCGTCTTCGGCTTCAGTTTCGGCGCTGCACAGTCACTGCTCGCCACGGCCGACGTGGAGGTGGCCGTCTCGGCCGTCTCCGTCCTCGCTCCGCCGGCACGGCTCGGTCCCGATCTCGACGCCGTCGCGGCTTACGATCGACTCGACTGTCCCGTCCAGGTCTGTTACGGCGAACGCGACACGACCGTCGACTCGGAGCCGATCGTCGATCTGGCCCGCGAGCGGGACGACGAGGTCGTGACGTTCTCGGCCGACCACTTCTTCGTCGGCCAGCACGACGCGATCGCGAGCGAGGTCGGCTCGTTCTTCGAGCGGACGGTGGCCGGTGGCGCGTAGCGATCGGCGACTCATACGGATTGCTGTACCGATGTACCGGCGCAACCGCCGCCGGATCGCGGTTGCGCCGGAACTGACGTACAGTAAACCGTATCAGTCCCGCCCGTGTCGAGTCAGGCACTTCGGGAGGCCGATCAGTTCGACGGGTTCGGAGTTGTCCGGCGAGTAGACGACCATCTGCCCTTTCTCCATGTAGGGCACCTTCGACTCGAGGTTGCTGGGGATGTTGACGCTCTTGATCGCGTCCTCGTCGCCGAGATTGAGGACTATCGTGGTGTTGATCTGCTTGAAGACGGCGTCGTCGATGTCCTGGGGATCCTGGGTGATGAGGAACAGCCCCAGCCGTTCTTTGCGGCCCTGCTTGGCGGCCTCGGTGAACTTGCGGATGACCTTGCCCGCCTGCACCGAGTCCGCGTCGGTCAGGAAGTTGTGGGCCTCGTCCATCCCGAGCACGAGGGGCGTCTCCTTGATCCGATCGTAGGTCGGATCGTTCGAGAGCTTCTGGTCGATCACGAGCGACGAAAGGGCGAGGACGACGGCTTCCGTGGCCCGGGTGTCGTTGACGTGGTAGGTCGGGACGACCGAGAGGCCACCGGGACGGACGAACTCGTGGACGAGGTCGGTGATCGGCCGCGCGTCCTGGTCGAAGACGTGGTCGAAGCCGAGCACGCGCCGGCGCACGGCGTCGAACGTCGCCTCGTGGACGCGCCCGGACTCGTCGAGTTCCTCCCGGAGGGCCGGATCGTCGAGGAAGGTCGTGAACTCGTCGTAGGTCCCGTCCCAGCCGTACTGCTCGCGGAACCGGGGCAGGAGCACGCTCGTCAGCGCGCCGTACTGGTTGTCGTTCAGCCCGCTGCCCGCGACCAGCCACGGGTTCTCGTGGACCATCGTGAACGGAATGGTGAACTCGACCTGCTCCGCGCGGTGGTGGTCCGCCGAGTACGAGGCCGACCCGACTTTCGGGACGAACACCGTCGTGTCGTCGTGACCGCCGTAGGCGATCCCCTCCCGATCGAGCCGTCGCGCGAAGTCGTCGTCCAGGTCGGGGTTGTCGTCGTGCATCTGGGCGTACTCGTCCTGCGGGTCGAACTGGACGACCGCCGGCTGGACCGATCGACCGTCTTCCATGGGATACCGGCGCTCGTCGGCGAGGTACTGGCGCAGGATATTCTTCGCGCCGTGGGTCTTCCCCGACCCCGTGCCGCCGGCGATCAGCGTGTGCCGGAAGACGAGCGGATCGCCCGCCGCGTAGTCGTCTTTCAGCCGATAGTCGATCGTCGGCGGCGTCGCCGCGGTCTGTACCTTCTCGCCGCCGACGGAGAGGTGCCCGAGGAAGACGCCGTCGTCGGGCATCTTCAGCCCCGTCTTGATCTCCTCGGTGTCGGTCGCCCGCTCGATCACCGTCTGGGGCTTCGGGACGCGATCGGTCATTCGTCGCTTCAGTTCCCCATCGTCGCCGGACTGCGTCCGGCTGCTCGCGGAGCTTTGCTCCGCGCTGTCGTCGTACAGGATCGCGACTGGCTCGAGACTCGCGACGAACTTGTAGTCGGCCTCGTCGACGCCATCGGTTCGCATCGCGCGGCGGGCGTGGATCTCCGTCGCGTCGTCGGCGTGGTACTGCTGAGCGTACTCGAGTCCCGTGATACGGCAGAACAGCGACTCCCCATCCGGATAGGACGCGATCAGGTAGCTCCCGATGCGGATCGACGATCGGTTGCCGCGGGTGACGTACGCCCGGAGGGAGGTGTCGTCGTCGTCCTCGGCGACGCGAAGGCCCGGGGAGACGCAGATCGTCCCGATGCCGACGTCGTCCCCGCGTGGCTCGACGGACGTGCGTTCGAACTCGTCCGCGGAATCCGCGCTCGGTCCGTCGTCGGCCGTCGACGCCGCGCCCGTCCCGCCGCCCGCGGTCGAATCGTCGTCGGCGTCCGCAGTAAACTCGCCAAAGTCGCCCAGATCGGTCATGGTACAGTCATCCCGCCGGTTCCACAAACACGTTTCCCTCCGACGGACTGTCTCCGATCGGCGACGATTCGCGCGGGGCGACGATCAGCCGAACTGAACCGCCGCAGGCGCGGCCACGAACGGCTGTTCGACGGGGAAACGACAGGAAGTGAGTGCGGACGGTTCGGACGTTCGGTTATCGGCGGTTCCGTCGATCGAGACGACCGCGGTTCTCAGACTAGCGTGGGGAGCGAGTAGTCGGTTTCGCTCACCAGCCGGGAGTCGGCGTCGTACTCGAGGAGACTGGCGTCCTCGAGCGCGGGGAGGTGCGAGTGGTGGAGCTCGATCCTGGCCCGGTCGGCGTCGGCGACCACGTCCTGGTCGGCGAGTTCGGCGGCGAGTTCGTCGAGCGAGAGCGGTCGATCGTTGTCGGCGAGGATCGAACAGAGCGGAAGTCGGACAGGGTGGACGACGGTCTCGAGAATCGCGGCCCCGTTTCCACGGTCGGTGTGCTCGAGCAACGTCGACAACTCGGCCGGCTCGATCGGGAACGAGTCGACGAGTTCGGCGCCAGTGTCGACGTCCCAGTCGACGACGTCGTACTCGGCCAGTCGCGGCAGGTGATTGTGGACGAGGCTTACGCGGACGTCGTGGCGCGCCTGTCCGTTCGCGAGGTCACGGGATTCCCGGGCGAGGAGTTCCGAGGTCAGTTCGGCGAGGCCGAGCCGTGCTCCGTGGCTGCCCAGAATCTCGAGGATCCGGAGCCGTCGCGGGTTCCGGAGCGCGTCGTAACACTCCGCCGGGACGGTCGTCGGTGACTCCCGCGTACTCCTACCGCCGATGGGGGCGTCCGAACTCATTACTCAGTGCAACTGGTGCAAGGGGGATAAGCCCGTTTCCAAAACGATTTGGGTTGTGAATGTGACATTACTCGGCCGGCGCGGAAGTAGTTCCCCCATACGCCCGATATCGGCACGTAGCGCGTTCGATCCGGCTTTCGTGACCGTCTGTTGATCGCGGTAGTGTCGGATCCCGAACCACCGTTATCGGCGCTTACTCGCGATCGCGGCGATCGGCGGCTGCAGTAGTGGGAGATTTCGGAACCGGGATTCCGGTTTCGGCCGTCGATCTGCCGGACTCCACGGTCTTTTTGCGTCCACGCCCCGTAGAAACCCGCATGCTCATGGTACGCGGTCGCGCGGGTGGGACCGAACTCACCGGGACGCTGTACGAACGCGGTGAACGGGCCCCCTCCTTTCGCGGCGCACCCGACGAAGACGCCGCGTACGTCTGGGTCTGTGACGAGTTCTACGAGGTCGACAGCGGCGGGACGACCCAGCTCGTCGACGGCCGGGAGGTCAACGTCGCGTTCGAATCCCCGATGCCGCGGGGGTTCGACACTCGCGACCAGGCGCTCGAACAGGCGAAAGAACACGTCCGGACGCAGTTCGCCCGGATCGGCGTCGATCCGGACGCGGTCGAGTTCGAGGTCGAGAAGGACGGTCACAGCGATACCGAATGACCGCGTTCGCGGTCGCGATCGGTGGGTGACCGCTGGACGTCCCGGATCCGCAGTCGCGATCGGCCCGGCTGCCGGACGCGACTAGCGATACTCCTCGTCCCAGCGGTGATCGTCGTAGGTCCGGTCCTGGCTCGTGTCGAACTGGGTCTCGAGCGTCTCGCGGAGCGATCGCTTCTCCGCCCGTCCGATCCGGGCGAGTTCGTCGGCCTTCTCGACGATCGTCGGCGGCCCGTGCGCGATGGCCACGTCCTGGAGGAGTTGCATCGTCAGCCGCTCGCGGGTCTCCGGGTCGCGGGTGAACGCGTAGGGAGCCTCGATTCGGTAACAGAGGTCGTCGCGCGGGTCGTAGACGACGAAGAACGTCACCTCGTACTGCTCCGGATCGAGGTCGCGCTCGACGCCGAGGGCGTCCCCGTCGATCGAGAGGGGGCGATCGACGCCGCCGCGCGATCGGAACCAGTTGGTGTAGGTCAGGCTCGACCTGTCTCGTTCCCAGCGCTGTCCCTCGACGTCGGGCACGTACTCGCCGCGCTCGAGGAGGCGGGTGAACAGTGCGGCGTCGTCGGCCCACGGGGCGCTGACGTCGGCGTCCCGCTTCGCCTTCAGCGTCCGCGTGGTGACCCGCGTCGCGGGGTTCTTGACGAAGCCGACGAGCGGCCGATCCCGATCGACGAACGTCTCGACCAGCCGGACGTAGTTCTCCAGCACCGTCTTCGGCTGCGGGTTCTCGAGCAGGAAGTCGGCGAGGTCGGGGTGCTGGTCGGCCCAGCGGAGCAGGCCGCGCGGGTAGAGTGGCCCGTCGAGCACGAGCAGGTCGTCGACGTCGTCGGCGTGGTCGCGGGCGTGGGTGCTCTCGGCGAGGTACAGCGCCAGCGCGTGGACGACGCCCTCGGCGAAGCGCGGGAGCGGCGGGATCTTGACCGCCCGACTCCGGCTGTACCCCTCGTCGAACTTCCCCCACGTCTCGTCGACCGTCATCGTCTCGTCGTTCGAGTGGACGGTCATCACGGTGGTCCGCGATCGGTGGAGGTCGAGGTCGCTCGGCGTCGCGCTCATCGCGGCCTGCGCGATGTCGATGACGAGGCCGTTCTTGAACGTCGTCGGGTTGATCGTCCCTGCGTCGAGGCCGTGTTCTGTCGGGAACGGCCGGTCGCGCAGGGCGACGTCCTCGCAGTCGACGAGTCGCCGGGCCTGCTCGTCGACCGGCTCGACGATCGTCCGGCCCTCGTGGGCGAGGGGGTCGAGGAACTCCGCCCAGACCGTCTCGGCGAAGGCACGGCGGTCGCGCTCGTCGGCACCGTGGTCGATCCGCCGTGCGAGGCGGGCGATGCCGTCGAAGTGGACCGGATCGAGTGTCATGCACGGTGGCTCCAACCCCATCCCCAAATATCCAGTGGTCGGCCGTAGTGGCGTACCAGGCCCGATCCGGTGCGGGAAACCGATGGCGTTCGTCCGGGTTCCCGCAACGGCCGACGCTTGGGAGGGTACTAGTCCGCGGTTAACTCGTGAGCGGGTAAATTATCATCAGAAAAATTATATGAGGGGGCCCCATGGCTGCGGATACCCGATGTCAAAGCGAGGTCTGGAGACGGCCGACGCGACCGACGATTCGATCAACTGGCGACAGACCAACTCCGGCGTGACGGTCTACGACGAGGCCAATCCGGACGCCTGGGTACACATGGAGTTCGAGGCCGGCGTCTCACCCGAACACCGGCTGTTCATGGTCTGTGACGAGTGTGGAGCCGTCTTCGCCCAGCGGAGCAAACCCGGCAGCGGCACCGTCTGTGGTGACTGCGGTACGACGTTCGACCACGACCACGCCTGACGGCGCGCGCGGGTGGAATCGATCCGATCGACGACGCCCGATCGATCGGCGCGACGCAACGTCACCTTTCTTATACGTTCGGCGACGCACGGCTGAAACACCCCACTTCGATTCACCCCGCTCGACCCGGAATCGACAACGACAGCTAGTTACGCCCGGGTCCGTTCCCGTCGCACATGGACGCTGCGTTGATCATCCTCGACGGCTGGGGACTCGGCGACGGCGAGGGACGGAACGCGATCGAGGCGGCCGAGACGCCGACCTTCGATCGGCTCGCCGACGCGGGCGCGTACGGAACCCTTGAGGTGGCCGGCCGGCGCGTCGGCCTCCCCGAGGGCCAGATGGGCAACAGCGAGGTCGGCCACCTGAACATCGGCGCCGGCAGAGTCGTCTACCAGGAGTACACCCGCATCTCCGACTCGATCGCGGACGGCTCGTTCCGCGAGAACGACGCGATCAACACGGCATTTACGAACGCCCGCGAGAACGACGGGACGATCCACTTCGTCGGCCTCGTCAGCGACGGCGGCGTCCACTCGGACCACGAGCACCTCCACGCGCTAATCGAACTCGCCGGCGATCGGGACGTCGAGGCGGTCACACACGCGATCACGGACGGCCGCGACACCTCGCCGACCGGCGGCCGCGACTACCTCGCGACGCTCGAGGGCGTCGTCGACGAGCACGGGACCGGCGACGTGGCGACGGTGACTGGCCGGTACTACGCGATGGACCGCGACCAGAACTGGGACCGCACGAAGCGAGCGTACGACGCGATCGTGAACCGGGCGGCCGACCACGAGGCCGACTCGGCCGTGGACGCGGTCGAGGCATCGTACGACCGGGGCGAGACGGACGAGTTCGTCGAGCCGACCGTTATCTCGGGACAGCCCGCGCTCGAGGACGGCGACTCGGTAGTCTGGTTCAACTTCCGATCCGATCGGGCCCGACAGCTCACCCGGATGCTGGCCGACATCCGATCCGAAGACTGGGCCGACGAGTTCGAGACGAGTCCGCCGGACGCCGAGGTCGTCATGCTGACCCAGTACGACAAGACGTTCGACCTCCCCGTGGCCTACCCGCCCACCCAGCCCGAACAGGTGCTCGGCGAGGTGCTCTCCGACGCGGGCAAGACGCAACTGCGGATCGCCGAATCGGAGAAGTACGCCCACGTCACCTACTTCCTGAACGGCGGCCGCGAGATCGAGTTCGACGGCGAGAGCCGGACGATCGTCGAGAGTCCCGACGTGCCGACCTACGACCGCCAGCCCGAGATGAGCGCCCCGGCGGTCACCGACACGGCGATCGACACCGTTCGATCGGACGATCCCGACGTGCTCGTCCTCAACTACGCCAACCCGGACATGGTCGGCCACACCGGCGATTACGAGGCCGCGATCGAGGCCGTCGAGGTGGTCGACGCGCAACTCGGCCGACTCGTGGATGCACTCGAGGACGCCGGCGCCGACGTGCTGATCACCGCCGATCACGGCAACGCGGACGACATGGGGACCGAAGACGATCCGCACACGGCGCACACGTACAACGACGTGCCGTTCGTCTACGTGGATTCACGCGGTACGGACGGCGGGCGAACCGTCCGCGAGGGCGGCACGCTCGCCGACATCGCGCCGACGATGCTCGACCTGATCGACGTCGACCAGCCGCCCGAGATGACCGGCGAGCCGCTGCTCGAGTGAGCGGTCCCCGAAATCCCTCGTCAAAATAGCGATTCGATCGCGGCAGCCGGACGCGGCGTCTGCTTACGCGTCGATCGTCTCCGTTTCGGTCACGACGTTGCCGGCCGCGTCCTCGACGGTGAGCGTCACCGTGTACGTCTCGCCGGCCCCTTTCTTCACCGTCTCGCCGAGCGAGCCGCCGGCACCGGGTCCGCCGATCGAGTGCGTGCTCCTGACGACAGTCGCCCCGCGCTCGTTCTCGATCGTCACGGTGGCAGCCGCGAGGTCGCCGTCCTCGTCGGCGACCTGCCAGTCGACGGCCAGTTCGGCGTGCGGGTTCGGCGGGCTGTTCTCGCTCCCGGCGAGCGTCGTCACGATCGGGTCGTGTTCGATCGCGTCCGTCCGCACCGTCGCAGTCGTCCCGCGGTCGGTGACGCCGTCGGCGCGGACGACGGCCCGGTACTCGTACGCGGTGTCGGCGTCGAGTCCGGCGAGGGTCGTCTCGATCGTCCCGGTCGCAGTCGCCGTCACGGCGTCGGTTTCGGCCCACTCGACGCCTCCTGCGGGACGGTACTCGACGCTCACGGTCGCGGCGTCGGCCCCGCCGAATGTCGTCAAGTCGGCGGCCACGGTCGCGGACGTCTCGTCGACGGCAGTTACGGCACCGGTCTCGATGGTGGGGTCGACGGGCGTCTCGAAGGTCCGGCGATCGCCCGCGTCCGTCTCGCCGTCGGCCGTCTCGCCCGCGGCGCGGAAGACGTACTCCGTTCCGGGCTGGAGCCCGTCGATCCCGGTCTCGATCACACCGGACGAGTCCGGCGCGATCGGCGCGGTCTCCTGCCACGCGTCCGCCCCGGCCGGGGCGTACTCGAGCCACGCCGTCACGTCGGCGTTCCCGCCGAAGTCGGCGATCTCGCCGGAGAGCGTCGCGGTCGTCGCCGTGACGTCCGTCGCCGTCCCGGTCTCGACGGCGAACGCCGAGGCCGTCGCGAACTGCGCGACGTCGCCGGCGTAGTGCTGTTCGTATCCCTCCGCGTTCCGGACCCGGACGACGAACTCGTACTCGGTACCGGGTTCGAGGTCGGTCACAGCCTCGGTCACGACGCCGGGCGACTCGATCGTCTGCGTCTCCGTCTCGGCCCAGTTCCACCGGGACTCGTCTGCGTCTGCCGGACTGTAGGCGAACCAGACGTCCATCGCCGGGCGATCGGCGAGATCGGTCACGTTCGCCGTCAGCGTCGCCGCGGTCTCGGTGACGTCGACTGCGTCGCCGGTGGTCACCGCTGGCGGTTCGTACGGCGTGACGAACTGCTGGCGGTCCCCGTAGTCGGTCCCGGCGTCGGTCTCGGCGACAGCGCGGAACTCGTAGGTGGTTCCCTGCTCCAGGCCCGTCAGGTCCCAGGTGAACCGATCAGGCGACTGGGCCTCTTTCGGGGCCGTCGTCGTCCACGGCTCGTCGGTCCCGTTTTCGCGGTATTCGAGCCAGACGGTCGCGGTCTCCGAATCACCCAGATCGGTGAGATTCGCGGCCGCGACGACTGCCGTCTCGTTGAGCCTGTCGGCCCACGCGGTCTCGACGTCGGGACCGTCGCCATCCGCGGCGATCGGAGCGGACCCGGCCGCCGCGGCCGTCGCCGGCCCTGCAGCGGCAGCCGCCGCCAGCAAGACGGTTACGAGAACGACGAACGTTCGCGGACTCGATGCGGTTAAATCAACGTTCGAAGTCATACGCACACCGGTTCATAGTATTAAAATAATAGTCTTTTCATCGAGAACGCTACGTTGCTTCGGGAGTCCGCCGTTCCCGGTTCGGGAGTCGGCGGCTGACGTCTTCGACGTTGCGGGACCGCTCGTCGACGCAGGCCGATCGCGGGCTACCGCCGTTGCCAGGGCCACAACAGGGAAGTGGGAGTCCTGACACAACCACGTATGCTCACGGTCCCGTGGCCGGTCGTTCCCGCACTGCTGTCCGGCGTCGGGACGGTGTTTCTGATCGCGTATCTCCGGCGCCACCGGGGGAAACCGGGGGCGAACTGGTTGCTCCTCGCGCTGGTCGGACAGGCACTGTGGTGTTTCTCGGCCGGTTTCGCTTTGCTCGTGTTCGAGCCCTCGCTCCGGTGGGGGCTCGAGGTGCTGACGTGGATCGGGATCACGTGGACCGGCGTCCCCTTCTTCGCGTTCGGCCTCGAGTACACCGGCCGCGGGAACGTGATTCGAACCCCCTCGTTCGGACTGCTCGTGCTCCTGCCGGTTCTGACGACGGTGCTGGTCGTCACGAACCCCCTCCACGAACTCGTCTGGCAGGACTTCCGTCTCGACCCGGTGTTCGGGGCGGCCACGGTCTCCTACGAGTTCAACGCGTGGGCCTACGCCGCGATCATGATCGGGACCGTCTTCGCCGCGTCGGGGACGTTTTTGCTGTTCGACACGGTCGTGAGCTACGGCCCACTCTACCGATCGGAGGCGCTCGCGGTCGGGATCAGCACGCTCCCGCCGGGGATCGGCCTCCTGGTTTGGCTCTTCGGCATCGGACCGGTTCCACAGCTCAACCTGTCGGCGGCCCTGTTCCTCCCGCACGTGCTCCTCGACGCCTACGCGTTCGTGGGGAGCGGGATGTTCACGTTCAATCCGGTGACGCGGCGGACGGCCGATCGGTCGGCGATCGAGGACCTCGAGAACCCGTTCGTGGTGGTCAACACGGACGAACGCGTCGTCGACCTGAACCCGGCGGCCGCCGCGTGGTTCGACGTTTCGGAGCCGTCGGTACTCGGAACGGCGCTCGACGTCGCGACCGGCGTCGATATCGACGTGACGGCGACCAACCAGGTCGTGACCCACGGCGCGAACGGCGAACGCCGGGAACTGGCGGTATCGACGTCCGAACTCCGCGACCCGTCGACCGAACTCGTCGGGCACACGATCGTCTTCCAGGACATCACCGAACAGCGACGCCGGAAACAGCGCCTCGAGATCCTCAACCGGGTCCTCCGGCACAACCTCCGGAACGACCTGAACGTCGTCGACGGGTACGTCGGCATCGCCGTCGAACGGGTCGACGACGAGGAGGTGGCGACGATGCTCGAACGGGCCCGGACGGACGTCGAGAGCGTGATCGGCACGGGAGAGAAAGCGTGGGCGTTCGAACGCGCCTTCGACTCGACGTCGCCGTCACCGCCGCCGATCGCACTCCGTAACGTTCTCTCGGCGGTCGCGGACGATCTGGAGGGGACGACTCGCGGCGCGGTCGACGTCTCCGTCCCGGCCGACCTCGTGCTCGCGGCGAACCGGGAGATACTCGCCCAGTTGTTCCTGCAGCTCGTCGAGAACGGACTCGAACACACCGACGCCGAGGAACCGACCGTCACCGTCACCGGGGAGGCGGGCGATTCCGGGACCGCAGTGGTGACCGTTCGCGACGACGGTCCCGGGATCCCCGAGCACGAACTCGCGGTGCTCGAACGCGGCGAGGAGACGGCCCTCGAACACGGCAGCGGCCTCGGACTCTGGATCGTCACCTGGTGCGTGGCGACGCTCGGTGGTGACGTCTCCTTCGACGCGTCCGACGGCGGCACGACCGTCACCGTTCGACTCCCCGGCGTCGTCGAGTCGAATGTCGATCGATCGCGAGAGATGGCGGCCTCCGGCGGCGAATCGGCCGTGGCCGACAGCGAAACGAGGTCTGACATCGAACCCGCGTCGGGCGTCGGGGACCGGTTCGGTTCGACGTCCCGATCGGGGTGAGTCGCCCGCGGCGCTGGAACCGTCGATCGCTGGTGGTCGCCGCACGGGACCGTGCGATCGGCGTGTCTCCGGAAATCCGAATTCGTTCGGCGAGAACCGGGATAGCGTCCGATTTTGCAGCTACTGGGAGGATTATCTTCCTCCGGTGACAGGCACCGGGTATGGGAGACCACAGCGACGATCATCGTTTCGCGACCGACAGCATCCACGCCGGGCAGGAACCGGACCCGACCACGGGGGCGCGCGCACCGCCGCTCTACCAGACCACTTCCTACGAGTTCGAGGACACCGAGCACGCGGCCGCCCTGTTCGGACTGGAAGAGTTCGGCAACATCTACTCGCGGATCATGAACCCGACGAACGCGATGCTCGAAGAGCGGATCGCGACGCTCGAGGGCGGGGTCGGTGCCCTCGCCACGGCCTCGGGGATGGCCGCGTTCGACCTCGCGACGTTCATCCTCACGGACGTCGGGGACAACATCGTCTCCTCGTCGTCGCTGTACGGCGGCACCTACACCTACCTCACTCACACCGTCGCGAAACGCGGCGTCGAGACCACGTTCGTCGACACGCTCGACTACGAGGCCTACGCGGAGGCGATCGACGAGAACACCGCCTTCGTTCACCTCGAGACGATCGGCAACCCCGCACTCGTGACGCCGGACATCGAGCGGATTGCCGACATCGCTCACGAGCACGACGTCCCGCTGTTCGTCGACAACACCTTCGCGACGCCGTACCTGTGCCGACCGCTCGAGCACGGCGCGGACCTCGTCTGGAACTCCACGACGAAGTGGATCCACGGCGCGGGCTCGACCGTCGGCGGGATCCTCGTCGACGGCGGGTCGTTCCCGTGGCCGGAGGGCGATTACCCCGAACTCACCGAACCCAATCCGGCATATCACGGCGTCAACTTCCACGAGACCTTCGGCGAGCAGGCGTTCGCGATCGCAGCACGCACTCGTGGCCTCCGGGATCTGGGGAACCAGCAGTCGCCGTTCGACGCCTGGGTCACGCTCCAGAAACTCGAGTCCCTGCCCCTGCGGATGGAGAAACACTGCGAGAACGCGATGGCCGTCGCGGAGTACCTCGAGGACCACCCCGACGTCGCGTGGGTCAACTATCCCGGTCTCGAAAGTCACGAGACCCACGAGAACGCGAACGAGTACCTCGACGGCGGCTACGGCGGCATGATCACCTTCGGCCTCGAAGGCGGGTACGACGCGGCCGAAACCGTCTGTAACGAGGTCGATCTCGCCAGCCTGCTGGCGAACGTCGGCGACGCGAAGACGCTGATCATCCACCCCGCGAGCACGACCCACCAGCAACTCACGGAGGAGGAGAAACTGGCCAGCGGCGTCACGGACGATCTCGTGCGCCTCTCGGTCGGGATCGAGGACGTCGACGACGTGATCGCCGATCTCGATCGGGCGATCGAGCAGGCCTGAGTCTCTACCGGCCGCGGCCGATCGCGATACCGTTGGTCTCGGTCGACGGGCCCGTTCTCGAGGCGTGCGAAATCGTTCCAGCCGCGCTAGACCGCGATCTCGTCCAGCGGAGACGCGAACGCCTGGCTAGTGATCGTCTACTTGCTCCGATTGCTCTTCGGAATCGGACCGCGAGGACGGTGGCTGACCCACGCTCGACTCGGAACCGATCGGGAGGCCCGACCCGAGTTCCTCGTGTGTACCGAGCAATCGTGCGAAGCGCTGGCGCTCGACGGCGTGTCTGTCGAGAGTCATGCTGACTAACATACCGGGATCCGTTGTAGTAATGCAGGGCGTTTGCCCGTGGAAACCCAGCACTACCGTCACGAAACGGTCCCCGTTCCGGCTGTCGGTTTCACGGTCAAGTGTCACTAGAAACGGAGTAGGACAGCGTAACACCCTTTTCCGCCAGGCCCGTCTACACGCTCGATGACCGACCTTCCAGCGCCCGTCGAGCGCGAACTCGACGCCCACGACGCCTTCGCGTCGGCCGACGACGGCTACGAACTCACGACGACGGTCTTCGACACGATCGTCACCGCCGACGAGGCGGAGGGGAAACGCGACGGTCGCTTCACTGCCATCGTTCGCCTGCCGACCCTCGACGCCGCGGTGGCCGGTGAGTCCGTCGCACCCGTCGTCGAGGACGGCTGGTTCGAGACGCTCGAGCGTCGCCTGCAGGACGTCTTCACCGTCGCCCACACGAGTACCCACGAGGAGCCGGCGATCGATCGGGCCGGCGACGAGGTCACCGTCTCCCTCGAGTACACCGCCTGGGACGCCGGCGAGGGCGTCGAGGACGCCAAGGCCCTGATCGAGTTCGTCGAGGGAACGTACGCGCAGGGGATCATCCCGGGCTACGAGTACCGCGGCGAGGCCGCAACCCTGCTCGAGAACGCGCAGAACCGCGGCCAGCAGGCCGCGAACGGAGACGGGCGGAGCGGCGGGATGCCGATGTGACCGCTGGTCCGATCGCTGTGGCCGAGAGCGCGGCTCGAGAAAATCGAGAGCCGCGCGATTCGGGGGAGGGCAGGTTAGACCCCAATCACTGACCGCGAGCGAAGCCGCAGGCTGAGCGAGCGGGCCGACGACTGACTCGGAGTGAGCGATAGCGCGGCGCAACGCGCCGCGAGTCGAGCGAACGGAGAGGAAGGAGGAGTGCTTTTCATCGAAGTTTTGCCGAGGGTGCGCCAGAGGCGCACCCACAGCGCAAAAGTTCGATCCTTAGTCCATCGCGATGTACGTCTGCGTGTCCTCGATGCCGTCGATACCCTGGATCCGGGTCGCGGCGATCTCCTTGACCGCGGCGGGCGTCTCGACCTGCGCTTTCGCGATGATGTCGACGTCCCCGGCGACGATGTGGGCCGATTGGACCCCTTCGATCGATTCGACGCTGTCTCTGAGTCGATCCGCCTCGCCCGTGTTCGCTTTGATCATGACGAATGCCGTAACCATCAGTTGACACCTCCGGCGCCCGCGTTGGCGGCCGCGAGATCGGGATTCTCGCCGACCAGTAGCTGTCTGACGTCGGACAGTACCTCGAAGTCCGCGAGCACGACGAGCCGATCGCCGTCCTCGAGCGAGAGGTCCTCGTTCGGGATCTCGAGCGGCTGGCCGCGTTTGCCGAACGCGAGGACGGTCGCGTCGGCCGGGAGTTGCAGTTCGCTGATCGTGTAGCCGTTGACGGGCGCGCCGTTGGTGATCGTGAGTTCGACGATCTGCAGGTTCTGGGCGATGTCCGCGATCGCACGGATCGTCCCCCCGAGGAGGGCGTTCTTGGCACCGATCGCGCCGAGTCGCTCGGGGTAGATCACCTCGTCGACCTCGTCGGCGTACTTCCGGTAGATCCCCTCGCGGTAGGCCTCGTCGATGCGCATGATCGTCCGGGCGCCGTAGTGGTCCCCGATCATGCAGGCGGTGAAGTTGACGTTCAGGTCGCCGGTTAGCGCACCGAGTGCGTCGGCCTCGCTGATCCCTGCCTCTTCGAGGAGGGCCTCCCTGGAGCCGTCACCGACGACGACGGTAAAGCCCTGGTCCCGGGCCCGATCGGCTTTCCGTTCGTCGCGCTCGATGACCGTCACCTCGTGGCCCTCCTCGCGTAAGACACGCGCTGTGCGCAGACCGACCCGTCCCGCGCCGATGATCACGAACCGCATGGACAGGGATACGCTCGCCCCCGTGAATAAGTTTGCCCCGGTGTCCCATACCACTCGGTCGCCGATCGGCCAAAGGCTTTAGTCGTGTGAGGGTGTACCACACCAGCGAGAGAGATGGTTCACGCGTTTATTATGGTGAAGACGGCCGCCGGGAAGTCCGAGGGCCTCCTCGCGTCTATCAGGGACCTCGAGACGGTCGCCGACGCCCACATCGTCGCCGGCAACTACGACATCATCACGGAGGTCGACGCCCAGGAAGTCTACGACGTTCTCAAGGTCGTCTCGTCGAATATCCAGAGTCTCGACGGCGTGACTGACACGAAGACCTACATCGCGATGGACTAGGGCCGAACTGTTGCGCTGCGTGCGGTCACAAAGCGACCGCACCCGGTAAAACGTCGATGAAACGCCTCCTCCCTCCGTTCGCTCGTTCCCGTCGCTAACTCGCTCACGTCAGACGGCGGCCCGCTCGCTCTCGCCAGTCGCTCACGGTCGATGGTCGGCGGTTGGCCTGCCCTCACTCGGGTCACGAGAGACGCCGAAACGGCGTTTCTCGTTCCCGGCCTCGCAATTCTCGAGACTCGTCTCGATCGGGTCATACGGACTGCGGTACCGAGTGACCGGCACACCCGTGGACGGGTCGCGGGTACACCGGAACTGACGGACAGCAGTCGGTATCAGTACTCCAGTTCCCGGACGTCTTCCGCCGCCGTGAAGTCCTCGAGCCACGCCCGCTGGTCGGCCAGTCTGGGCGGCACCTCGTCGTAGACTGGGTCGAACACGTCTTCGGGATCGGGCATGGGCGTCGATTCGGCGATTTCGACCGCCTCCTCGAGTTCCCGCTCGGCCTCGTCCTCGATCTCGCCGACGATATCGTCGTCGAGCACGCCCTCCTCGCGGAGGAACGACTCGTACCGATCGAGCGGGTCGGCGGTGCGCCAGTCGGGCAGGTCGTCGCGGTCGTCGCGGTACCGCGTGGGGTCGTCGCTGGTCGTGTGGGCACCCTGCCGGTAGGTCAGGCTCTCGACGAGGACGGGGTCGCCGTCGCGGGCGGCGTCGAGCGCCTCTGCGACGACTTCGCGGACCGCGAGCGGGTCGTTGCCGTCGACGCGGACGCCCTCGAAGCCGTACGCCTCGGCCTTCTGGGCGATCGTCGCGCTGGCGGTCTGGCGTTCGCGGGGGAGCGAGATGGCCCAGTGATTGTTCTCACAGAAGAAGACGACCGGGGCGTCGAAGACGCCGGCGAAGTTCAGTCCCTCGTGGAAGTCCCCTTCGGAGGTCGCGCCGTCGCCGAAGTAACAGCAAATCGCCTCTTCGGAGTCGGTGTAGTTCGCGGCCATTCCCAGTCCCGCCGCGTGGGGGATCTGGGTCGCGATCGGAACCGCCTGCGGGAACACGTTCAGGTCGTGGTCGGACGTGTACTCGGGGTAGCCCCGTCGAAAGAGGAGGATGTCGCTCATCGGCACGCCGTGGGCGATCTGCATCGCGTTCGATCGGTACGTCGGGACGAGCCAGTCGTCGGCGGCGAGGGCGTGGGCGGCCCCCACCTGCGAGGCCTCCTGGCCCTTGAACGGCGGGTAGCCGCTCATCCAGCCCCGCCGCTGGAGGGCGAGTGCCCGCTCGTCGAACCGACGCGTCCGCACCATGTCCCGGTAACACGCGAGGGCGTCCTCCGTGTTCACTCGACTCGCTGCAAGCGACGTCTCACCAATGACGCGGTGCATGGAGGGGCGTCACCGCGGGCCGTGAAAGTGATTGCGAAATGACCTCCGAAACGAACCCGTGTCCTCCGACGTCGTCGGTCGTCGCCCTGTAGTAGCCACTGAAACGGGTTACACACTGATCGCAACGCCGCCCTGCGAGCAGGTGGACACTGACGTTCATACGGATTGCTGTACCGATGTACCGGCGCAACCGCGATCCGGGCGGCGGTTGCGCCGGAACTGACTCACAGTAAACCGTATCAGTGGCTACTGTACTCGTCGGATTCGATCGCCGACGCGAGGACGTGCTCGACCCGATCGAGCACCGCCGCTGGTTCCTGGCTCGCGTCCACGCGAACGAATCGATCGGGATCGCGCTCGACCAGTCGCTCGTAGTTGTCCCGGACCGCGGCGAGGTACTCGGCGTGCTCGAACTTGTTCGTCGCCCCGGCCCGCTCGGCGGCCGTCTCCGGATCGAGATCGAGATAGATCGTCAGGTCGGGCTGGATCGAGAACCGGTCGTGCACGTCGACGACGTACTGGAGCGGGTCCGCGAGTCGATCGCCGAGTCGCTCGTCCGCTGCGAGCGTCGCACCCTGGTAGGCAAAGCGGGAGTCGGAGTAGCGGTCGGAGATCACGAGGTCGCCGCGCTCGAGGGCCGGTTCGATCACCCGCGAGAGATGGTCGGCGTGGTCCGCGGTGTACAGAAAGAGTTCCGCCAGCGGGTCGGCGTCGTCGTCCGCGATCGATCGGGAGACGGCCTCGCCGTACCACGAGTCGTCCGTGGGCTCGCGGGTAAAGACGGCGTCGGGATACGTCTCCTGCAGGGAGTCCCAGACCGTCGTCTTGCCGCTGCCGTCCAGTCCCTCGAGCGTGACCAGCATGCTCACCTCTCGTCGTGACGGGTACTACAATCTGTCGAGAGGCCACGTCCCCGAGGCGATCCCTTACAGTGTAGCCGTCCAGTTATTTACAGTCTCGAGTACATATTCCCGGTATGAAAGTCCTCGTCGCCGGCGGCACCGGTTTCATCGGAACGAACCTCTGTGCGGAACTCCACGACCGCGGCCACGACGTCACGGCGCTGTCCCGCGATCCGGACGGGAGCGATCTCCCGGCGGACGTCGACCTCGCGATGGGCGACGTGGGCGCGTACGACTCCATCGCGGAGACCGTCGCGGACCACGAGGCCGTCGTCAACCTCGTCTCGCTGTCGCCGCTGTACAAACCCCGCGGCGATCGGAGCCACGAGGACGTCCACCTCGGCGGGACCGAGAATCTCGTCCGCGCCGCCGAGGACGGTGACGTCGATCGGTTCCTCCAGATGAGCGCCCTCGGCGCCGATCCGAACGGCGACACCGACTACATTCGCGCCAAGGGGAAGGCCGAGCGGGTGGTCCGGGAGTCGGATCTCGCGTGGACGATGGTCCGTCCGTCGGTGGTGTTCGGCGACGGCGGCGAGTTCGTCGAGTTCACGAAGACGTTGACGACGCCGTTCGTCACGGCGCTCCCCGGCGGCGGCGAGACCCGGTTTCAGCCCATCTGGATCGGCGACCTCGTCCCTATGCTCGCGGACGCGCTCGAGGACGACGCGCACGTCGGCGAGATCTACGAGCTTGCCGGCCCGCAGATCGTCACGCTCGCGGACGTGACCGAACTGGCCTACGAGGCCGAGGGCAAGTCCGTCACCGTCCTGCCGATCCCGATGCCGATCGCGAAACTCGGACTCACGGCGGCGGATCCGCTCCCGTTCGTCCCGTTCGGACCCGACCAGGCGCGATCGCTGGAGTTCGACAACACGGTCGTCGACAACGACGTCACGGCGTTCGGCGTCGAGCCGGACGAGTTGCGGACGCTCCGTTCGTACCTCGACATCGAACCTCGGTCCGTCCGCGAGCCACGGCAGTCGGCGTGATCGCTCCCCGTTAGATCGACACGGAAGTCCGCGGGACGACGCGGCCGGGACCGGCAGCTATCGGCCCAAAGACTTACCATAAAGAGCTGATACTCTGACAGTAATACCTGTTTTCTCGATCGGAATGTGCCTCCGAATAGCCGTGCTGTCGACTGGTTTCGAGTAATACAAAATTGTGAGAGAAATTCACATAATCAGAAGATTTATATCCTTAATACCACTGTTACCAATCCAACGGAGCCCCCTGACAAACAATGAAGCTGGCGATGATCGGATTCGGACAGGCCGGTGGCAAGATCGTCGATCGATTCCTCGATTACGACGATCGCACCAACAGCGGGATCGTCCGAGCGGCGATCGCGGTCAACTCCGCGAAAGCGGACCTCATCGGTCTCGACAATATTCCACAGGAGAACCGCGTACTCATCGGCCAGGCCCGGGTCAAGGGCCACGGCGTGGGTGCTGACAACGAACTCGGCGCGGAAATCGCCGAGGAGGACATCGACGAGGTCCAGAACGCGATCGACGCGATTCCGACCCACGAGGTCGACGCGTTCCTGATCGTCGCCGGTATGGGTGGCGGGACGGGCTCCGGCGGCGCGCCCGTTCTCGCGAAACACCTCAAGCGAATCTACACCATCCCCGTCTACGGACTGGGCGTCCTGCCCGGGACGGACGAGGGCGGGATCTACACGCTCAACGCGGCCCGATCGTTCCAGACGTTCGTCCGCGAAGTGGACAATCTGATGGTCTTCGACAACGACTCCTGGCGACAGACCGGCGAGTCGGTCGAGGGCGGGTACGACCAGATCAACGAGGAGATCGTCCGACGCTTCGGGATCCTCTTCGGTGCCGGCGAGGTGGGCGACGGACAGGAGGTCGCCGAGAGCGTCGTCGACTCCTCGGAGATCATCAATACGCTCTCCGGCGGTGGTGTCTCCACCGTCGGCTTCGCGAGCGAGGAGGTCGAACTCAACACGGGCGGTGGCCTCCTCTCGCGCTTTACCGGCGACGGCGGCGGTGGCAGCGACGACGACCTCGACGCCGCGAACACGACCAATCGCATCACCAGCCTCGTCCGCAAGGCCGCACTCGGCCGGCTGACGCTCCCGTGTGAGATCGAAGGCACCGAGCGTGCCCTGCTCGTGCTCTCCGGTCCCTCGGAGTACCTGAACCGGAAAGGCATCGAACGCGGCCGCAAGTGGCTCGAAGAGGAAACCGGGAGCATGGAGGTCCGTGGCGGCGACTTCCCGCGGGGCGAACCCGAGGTCGCAGCCGCCATCCTGCTGTCGGGCGTGACGAACGTCCCGCGGATCAAGCGACTCCAGCAGGTCGCGATCGAGGCACAGGACAACATCGACGACATCCAGGCCGAGAGCGAGGAGAACCTCGAGGAACTCGTCGAGGACGACGAGGACGAACTGGAACCGCTGTTCTGAGTCACCGGCGGGTTTCGACGGTCGGCGCCGACGGCAGTGAGGCGCACTCGGGAAAGGGGGTGGATCGATCGTCGCCCGTCACGTCGATCCGCGAGACGCGATCGAACGGGCGTTGGCCGCCAGAGACTCCGACGTGTTTTTGAGCGCGTACCGGCTACGTCCCCCAGATGCAGGTCGTCGTCCCGTTCGCAGTCGAGAATCCGAAGACCCGGCTCGAGCCGGTGCTCGATCCCGACGAGCGATCGACGGTCGCGCGAGCCATGCTCGCGGACGTCGTCACCGCCGTCGCTGACGCGGGCCACGAGCCGACGGTCCTGGCGACGGAGCCCCTCGATCTCGCGGTCGACGCGGCCCCGGTCGCGATCGACGACCGGCCGCTGACGCCCGCGGTCAACGCGCGACTCGACGTCGCGGACGGCCCCGTCGCGATCGTCATGGCCGACCTCGCGCTGGCGACGCCGGCGGCGCTCGCACGACTGTTCTCGACGGACGGCGACGTCGTGATCGCGCCGGGGCGGGGCGGCGGGACGAACGCGCTCGTCGTTCGCCACTCCGAGTTCCGTGTCGACTACCACGGCGCGTCGTATCTCGACCACCGCGCGATCGCCCGCGAGATCGGGGCCGCCGTCGAGACGATCGACTCGTTCCGGCTCGCGACCGACATCGACGAGCCGGCGGACCTCGTCGAGGTGCTCGTCCACGCCGACGGACGGGCGGCCGACGCGCTCCGCGAGCTGGGGTTCGAACTCGACGCGTCCGACGGCCGGGTCGACGTCGCCCGCGTCCCGGCGGCGCGGGACTGAAGCGGACCGATCGAAGGTGAAGCCTTATGTGCGCCGCGACGACACACCGAGGTGATGCTTCCCGGGGCGAGCGAGTACGGTATCGACCTGTCGATCGACGACGCGGCCGTCGAGCGGCTGCTGGACGTCGGGCCGGCCGACGTCGCCGGGCCGTCGGAGCTGACGTTCGCGCGGAACGTCTTCGTCCCCCTGACGACGGCCTGCCGCTACACCTGTACCTACTGTACGTACTTCGATCCACCGGGACAGGCCTCGTTGCTCTCGCTCGAGGAGGTCCGGGAGATCTGCCGGCGCGGGGCCGACGCGGGCTGTACGGAGGCCCTCTTTACCTTCGGCGACGATCCGGACGATCGCTACACGGCGATCCACGACCAGCTGGCGGAGTGGGGCCACGACTCGATCCACACCTACCTCCGCGAGGCCTGCGAGGTCGCTCTCGAGGAGGGGCTCCTGCCACACGCCAACCCGGGCGACCAGACTCGCGAGCAGATGGCCGAAGTCGCGGACGTCAACGCCAGCATGGGCGTCATGCTCGAGTCGACCGCCGCGGTCGACGCCCACGCCGGTCCACGAAAGAAGGAGCCGGCCCAGCGCCTGCGGACGATCCGGACCGCCGGCGAACTCGACGTCGCGTTCACCACGGGCATCCTCGTCGGCATCGGGGAGACGTGGCGCGATCGGGCCGAGAGCCTGCTTGCGATCGCCGAGATGCACGACCGGTACGATCACGTCCAGGAGGTGATCGTCCAGCCGGTGGTGGAGAACGAGCGCTGGTCCGACGGGTCGCCCGACCTCGAAACCATGCGCCGCGTGACGGCGATGGCCCGCGCCGCCTTGCCGGAGGAAATCTCCGTACAGGTTCCGCCGAACCTCGCGCCCGCCCGGGACCTGATCGACTGCGGCGTCGACGACCTCGGCGGCGTCTCGCCGATCACCGACGATCACATCAATCCCGACTACGCGTGGCCCGCCCTGCGGGAACTCGAGGAGATCGCCGAGACGGCGGGGCTTCCCCTGCACGAGCGCCTACCCGTCTACGAGCGGTTCCTGCCCGCCGACCTGCGACCGGCGGACTTCGACGGGGTGCCCGCGGAAAGGGCGGACGACGGCGACCGGGAGTGGATCTCCCCGACGATCCGATCGGCCCTCGTGGCCGACGACGCGGCCGGGGACCGTTACCGGAGCGTGCTCTAGGACGGCACTCCCGGCTGACGATTGTAACAGCCGTTTTTCCGCACATCACGGCCGTTTTTTCGCACGTCACAGCCCGCTTCTCCGTTCCGTTGCGCCCGTTCTTCGCCCCGCATCCGACGACTTATTGTGGGCTGACCACTACCTCCTGGTATGGTGTGTCACAACGTGCCAATTCAGTCCGTTCCCCGGATCTGCGGGGGTGAGCCGGCGTGAGCGACGACCGACCGCCGGCGGAGGACGACTCCTCTGCGGACGGGACACCCGACGACGGCGACGATCGAACCGGCGCGGGTGGATTCCGCTTCGAGGCCGGACTCCGATCGCTCACGGACCTCCTCGATGCCCTCGTCGACGTGACGGTCACCGACGCCCTGCCGCCCCCGGCCGAACGGGCCGATCGATCGACTGACCCACGAGGGCGGTCGGGCGACGACCCCGGCCGAGCGTCCGATGGCGATCGATCGAACGGGTTTCACACGACGGGGCGGCGTCCGACACCCGCCGCCGAGCACCTCGTCGACAGCCGGCGCGCCGACGGCGAGTTCGTCGTCACCGCCGACGTTCCCGGCGCGAGCAGGGACGACCTCTCGGTTAGGATCGATCCGCGGACCAGCGAGCTGGTGATCACCGTCTCGGGGACCGTCCTCGAACGGGTCGCGACGCCGTGGCGATCGGTCGAGGCGACCAGGGTCCGGTTCAACAACGGCGTGCTCGAGGTCAGGCTTCGGTCGGCCGACTCCTGATACGGTCCATTGTGATTCGTTACCGGTGATCACTGTCCCGGTCGGACGATCTCCGATAAAACGTTACAACGATCCGCACGAGACGGATTGCTGTACCGACGCCCCGGCGCAACCGCCGACGGGTCGCTGTTGCGCCGAAACTGACGGACAGCAGTCCGTATGATCCCGACTCGATCGCCGGGCTATCGTGACGCGGTGATCCCGAACCGATCGTCGTCGGTCCGTTCGAGGGCCGCTTCCTCGCGGAGGTTTACGACCCGTCCCGTCGGATTCGACTCGACCACGGCGCTGGCGTCGGTCGACTCGAGGGTGCCGAGCAATTGCGCTTTCGGCGGCTTCTGTGCGGCGGCGCAGTCGTAGATCGTGAGCAGTCCGCGGTCGCTCGCCTCGCGCTCGTAGACGACGACCTGGGCGTGGTTCGGCAGGTGCCACCGATCGTCGTCGATCGGGACGAGATGATTCATACCGGGGGAACGGTCGGGGTCGGGAAAAAGCTGATCCGGCCTCATACGGTTTACTGTAAGTCAGTTCCGGCGCAACCGCCGCCCGGATCGCGGTTGCGCCGGTACATCGGTACAGCAATCCGTATCAGTCGTCGGCCGGCATCGGCCGCTCCTCGTCCGTCAGCAGCGGCGTCCCGTCCGCTTTCGGCCCGAGGCGCGGCCCGAACGGCGGCTCGTCGGGGTCGACGACGCGCCGTTCGTCGTAGCCGGTCGATCGCTCGACGGGCACGCGACCGATCGAGGCGATCATCTCGACGTAGTCCGCGAACGACCGGTACTCGCCGTACTCGCCGCCGGCGCGTTTGGTGATCTCCTCGGAAAGGATCGTTCCCATGAAGTCGTCCGCACCGCAGTTGAGCATCTTCAGTCCGCCCTCGTCGCCGTACTTGACCCACGACGACTGGATGTGATCGACGTTGTCGAGGAACAGCCGCGAGACGGCGATCATGAGTTCGTCCTCGGCCTGCGAGGCCCCACCCGACACCACGTCGTGTTCGAACAGCGGCGTGTTCTGGTGGACGAACGAGAGCGGGACGAACTCCGTGATCGCGCCGTCGACGCGCTCTTGCAGGTCACGGACGCGTTTCAGGTGGAGGGCGCGATGGGCCTCGTTCTCCACGTGGCCGTACATGATCGTCGCCGTCAGCCCGAGACCGACGTTCGCGGCGGCCTCCATCGCGTCCAGCCAGTCGTCGGTGCCGATCTTGCCGGGGCAGATGACGTCGCGAACTTCGTCGACGAGGATTTCGGCGGCGGTACCGGGAACGGTGTCGAGACCCGCTTCCTTGAGTCGGCCGTACACCTCCTCGTAGGACCAGTCGGTGCCGCGGCGGGCGTGGTACCCCTCTTCGGGCGTCATCGAGTGAACGTGGACGCCGTCGACGCTCATCGCCGCCATCTGGTCGACGTATGTTCCGGGACTCGTCTCGTAGACGTTCGGCGATTTGTAGTTGACTTCCTTCGGCTCCGGGTGAGCCTCCAGGATCTCCCGGTGCTCCTCGTCCAGCGCGAACGCGGGGTGGAGGCCGGAGACCGAGGTGACCTCGTAGATCCCGCGATCGACGGCGTCGGCCACGATCGCGCGGGACTCGCTCGGCGTCTTCGTGAAGCCGGCGGTCTCGACCGTCGCGTCCCGCTCGAAGGTGTGGGCGGCGTCCTTGAAGTTGCAGAACAGACAGCCCACGTTACAGGCCGTCGTGACGTTGTTGTTCAGGTTCGCGACGAAGGTGACCTCCTCGCCGACCACGTCGGCCCGGCGGCGATCGGCCGCCTCGAGCACCCGCTCTTTGCGATCGCGGCGGATGCCCTCGACGTCCGTTCCCGTGGTGAGTAACTCGATCGCGTCGTCGACCGTGAGTCGGTCGCCGGCGCGGGCTTTCGCGAGTGCGTTCTCGAACGACTGATCGGTCTCGGGAACGTAGTCGAACGTGAGGTCGGCGTCGGTCACCGGTCGCTCCATCGTCGTACCGATGCCGGTACAGTGAGAAAAACGTGGTGGTCCCGGTGGTACGGCAGTCCCTCCGACGAGCGGTTCCGGATCGCGATCGATGCGGTCGTTCTCCGCGCGTCGGCGGCGACAGTTCGCCACGACGATACTGAAACCTTCTTACCGTCCGCCCACAGCAACTGGTGTATGAACTGCGGCCCGCGTGCCCGGGGGTGTCTTGGATGACTACACTCACAGCGATGCTGTTCGAACGTCACAAAACCCACAGGGGGTGGATTTTGTGACGAGTGTCAAAGAGTTCCGGATCGAGGCGGAAGCGACGGCCGACAGCCTCGGTCGCGGCTCGTTCGTCTTCACCGACGACTACTCCGTCTTCGACTGGGGCAAGATGCCCGATCGGATCCCCCAGAAGGGGGCCAGCCTCTGTTCGATGGGCGCGTTCAACTTCGAACTGCTCGAGTCCGAGGGCGTCCCGACCCACTACCGCGGTGTTGTCGAGAACGGCGAGGTCGTCCCGCTCGCAGAGACCGAGAACCCGCCCCGGGAGATGGCGATCGACCTCACGCAGGTCCCCGACCTGCCACACGAGGGCCGGGAATACGATTACGAGGCCTACCACGCCGACGCGGGGGAGAACTATCTCGTCCCGCTCGAGATCGTCTTCCGCAACCGCGTCCCCGTCGGGTCGAGCCTGCGCCGGCGGACCGACCCCGCCGATCACGGCCTCGACCTCGCGGCGTGGCCCGACGAGGCCGTCGACCTCGACGAGCCGATCGTCGAGTTCTCCACGAAGTACGAGGAGAGCGATCGCTACCTCGATCGCGAGGAGGCAGATTACATCGCCGGCAACGCCGCTATCGGCGACCTCGAGTCGATCGCGCGGGAGGTAAACCGGATCGTCACCGAGCAGGCCGACGCGGCCGGGCTGGTCCACGAGGACGGCAAGATCGAGTGTCTCTACTACGACGGCGAGATTCGCGTCGGCGACGTCGTCGGCACGTTCGACGAGAACCGCTTCAGCTACGAGGGAACCCAGCTCTCGAAGGAAGTGATCCGCCAGTACCACAAGCGCACCCAGCCGGAGTGGGTCGAGGCGGTCTCCGAGGCGAAAGCGGAGGCGAAGCGGTCGGACGTCGCCGACTGGAAGGGACTGTGTGACATCGATCCCGAACCGCTCGACGAATCCGTGATCGAGACGGCACGAGACATGTACTGTGCCGGTGCCAACGCGTACATGGATCGCGACCTGTTCGACGCGCCGCCGCTCTCGAGCGCGATCGGGGCCGTCCGGCGTCTCTGAACCCCCGCTCGCGATCGATCGCCGTCGGTTCTCGCCCGCGCGAATCCGCTCTATCTGTGAGTCATGATACCACGTTTTCCCCGCTAACGGCGTCGGTTCCCCGCGATACCCGGCGCACAAAGTAACCCTCATATGGCGGGAGTCCCGACTGACTGGCGAGCACAAATGACGGCTCCCATCGGTGGACTCGCAGCCAGTATCGTCCCGTCCAGTCCGACCGGCGCGATCGCGATCGTCGCCAGCGTCATGCTGACCATCACCGTTGCGGTGTTCGCGTTCCTCGCGATCGCACCCCTCCTCTCGGAGACGTGGACGGAGCAACTGAACGCCACCCCGAACGGCGGCCCGTCGATCGAGCAGACGACCAACGAAGCCGACTAGAAATCGCCGCTCGACGCGACTCGGTTTTCCGTCGCTGTGAATCGAGACGTCCCGTTTCGTCCAGCGACGAGCCCGTCGACTGATCCGATCGTCGTATCGACGCGTCGGACGGCGGTTCGAGCCGTGCACGCGACGGTTCGGCCGGATCGTGCCACCCCCAGAGGTATGGCGTTCGCAGTGGTACGACGCCCGAGTTGATCCCATGACCGACAACCACCCAGAACGTACCCGCGAGCTCGGGGTCGAATTCGGCGACCTTTACTCGAAACTCCGCGAGCACGGCTATCCGATCACGACCGAGGAACTCGTCGACGTCTACGGCGAGGACGCGATTCAACTCCCGTGGGGGTCGACCCTGATCAAAGAGGTGCTCGATCCGATCGCCACCGAGACGTACGAGTCCCCCGCGGAGGCCCGCGAGGCGATCTTCAATATGGTCGATAGCAGGGCGATCGGCCGAAAGTACTACTCCGATCGGACCCCGCCGGCCCTCGGTGAACGCCGACAGGACGAGCAACTGTCGTTTTGACGAGACGACGCTCGCCTGCGTCACAGGGGGCGCCGCTCGTCGTCGTGGTCTATAGATCGTACTGCTCGCGCACCAGGTGGGCCATCCCGCGCTCCTCGAGAACGTCCATCGGGGCGAGCATGTCCAGTTGGACGACGCCAGGGAGTCGACCGATCTGGACGCCGCCGGTGAACGTACACCGCGATCGGACCTCGCCCTCGCTCATGTCAAGCAGGTTCCCGGCGCGATCGAAGGCGTTCTCGGTGGCGTCGTTGATCGTCGCGCCCGAGCCGATGACCTGGATCGGCCCCATGTCGTCTTCCACGTCCACGCCGTGCTTGTCGGCGAGTTCGCGGCCCGCCTCGAGTTCGTCCTCACTGTAGGGTCGGCTGATGAACGGCAGATCCTCCTCGTTCGGCAGGAGGATCGGGCCGTCGATCTCGAAGTCCTTGATGACCTCGACGTCCATCCGCACGGTGCCGCTGACGTCGGTCGTGTGCAAGGAGAGTTCGCCGTCGCCCTGGTTGGCGTGGAGGTCGCCGACGTAGACGCCGCCGCCGTCGACCTTGACCGGACAGATGAGCGTTGCACCAGCCCGGACCTCGGGGACGTCCATGTGGCCGTCGGTGCGCTCCTCGAGTTCCGCCTCGTTCTCCAGGCCCCAGTCGTGCTCGGCGCCGACGAGGAACTGGCCGAAGTCGCCCGCGTTGTGCGAGTCCGGGAGTTCGACCGGCGGCGTCGTCCCGACGTTCCCGATGAACGGACGCAGGCGACCGAGCGTGCCGGGCATCTCCGAGGGCTCGTACAGCAAGATCGGGTGCTGGCGGGCGTTCTCGGGGATGTCCATCACGTCCTCCGCGTCTTCCGCGAGTTCGTGGGCGCCCTCCCGATCCATCGTGAGGCCGACGGTGTGGTCGTCGTCGAACGCGACGGTGTAGCCGTACTCGAAGCCGAACGCGGAGGCGTTCGCGTCACACTCCGCACAGCGGATGGCGTCCTCGCCGGTGCCTTCGACGACGGAGTCGGGCCACTCCGTCCCGCACTCGGGACAGCGGTGGTCGACGAACGGATCGTCGCCGAACGCGCCCTCGCGCTCGCGCATCGACCCCGTGCTCGTCGCGAGACTCGTCACGTCGACCTCCCGAATCCGCAAGGCGATCGCGTCGCCGACCTCGGCGTTCTCGACCCGGATCGGCCGCGTTACCTCGTGACCGCCGCGGAACTCCGGCGTGATCATCGGCCCCCAGCAGGCCGGCGGCGTGTACGTCTCGATCGTGCCGCCGTCGGCGACGGTCCCCGCCCACTCCTGGTCGGGACCGACGAGGCCGAGCGTGTACCGGTCGACGGACAGTTCTTGCTGAATCTCTCGTTGTGCCATACCATACCAGACTACGGCGGCCCCGTCGATAAACCCTGCAGTACACACGTCACAGCCCGTCACGGTCAGGATTCGTGATGTGACACGGGGGCGATCGGCTCGCGGGACTGCAGCCGGTCGGGGGTCACGATCGAACCGCCAGGTCTCGATCGCGACTATCTGCCGACCGGGACGAGCGTCCCGAATAGTGCGGGTGTCGGCGCGGCCGAAGCCCCCACAACAGGTCCGTTGAAGTGAACGGCGTCCGTCCCGTCACCCATGATCGATTCGGTGGACGAGGACGAACCCGACTGTCAGTACTGCGGTCTGACCGTCGCATCGACGGACGAGCGACGAGTCGTGACCACGATCGAGGAGGGGACGGCGATCCACACCCACTTCTGTAGCGACGACTGTCTGGCGGCCTGGAAGTCCTGACCGATCTCGCGGTCCGGCCCCGTGTCCGAAAAGGGTGATCCGACGGGATTCTGCTTCGGTGCGGTTACTGGGACCGGTCCTCGGCGACTGCCGTCCCGATTCCGTCGACCGGCCGATCGGGCGTGACGTCCGCCAGTTCCTCGGGCAGGCCGAGCTGGTAGCGATCGCCGTTTTCGCGCACGCTCGTGCGGCCGCGGTGGACGGAGACGTCGCCGTTCAGGTGAAGCCGGACGGCCTCCAGCAGGGCGCTTGCCTCCAGTGGCTGGCCGCGGCGTTTCATGTCGTCGAGGTCGGCGTCGTCGGGGACGTCGAACGCGCGCTGCGTGATGATCGGTCCCTGGTCCAGGTCGGTCGTCACGTAGTGGGCGGTGACGCCGGCGACGCGGACGCCCTCGTCCAGGGCCTGGCGGTAGGCCTCGGCACCGGGGAACGCCGGCAGGAGCGAGGGATGGACGTTGATGATCCGGTCCTCGTACCGGAAGACGACGTTGGGCGAGAGAATGCGCATGTAGCGCGCGAGGACGATCAGGTCGACGTCGTACTCGCCGAGGAGTTCGAGCAGTTGCTCCTCGTTCTGCTGGCCGCCATCGTCGCCGATGTCGTGAAACGGCACGTCGTAGTGTTCGGCGAGCGGCTGGAGGTCGTCGTGGTTGCCGATGACGACGCCGATGTCGGCCCCGAGTTCGTCGTTGGCCCACGCCTCGAACAGCGCCTCGAGACAGTGGCTCTCCTTCGTGACGAGGACGGCGATCCGCTGGTGGTCCCGATCGGCCGGGAACCGGACCTGGACGTCGAGTCCGAGGTCGTCGCCGAGGTCGTGGAGGTCCGCGCGCAGCGTCTCCTCGGTACAGACCATCTCCGAGGTGTCCACGGCGAGGTACATCCGGAAGACGCCGTCGCGAACCGCCTGGTCCAAGTCCTCGATGTTGATCCCGCGCTCGAACAGGAGGCTCGTGACGCGAGCGATCAATCCGGTGTCGTCGTCTCCGATA
The DNA here is from genome assembly GCF_023566055.1 of Halosolutus amylolyticus. NCBI lineage: Archaea > Methanobacteriati > Methanobacteriota > Halobacteria > Halobacteriales > Natrialbaceae > Halosolutus > Halosolutus amylolyticus. The sequence goes on from NZ_JALIQP010000005.1 coordinate 161,415, forward strand.
ACCGTGATTTCGGTCAGGTCAGTCGTCATCCTGCCACCTCCGCTCGAGCGAATGTCGATCCATCAGTACGGATCCAGTCCACGGGCGGCTAAAAGTCCTGCTTTCCGTGGGCACGTGTGAGAACGGTGGCCACCGTTCCGCGGTCGCTCCCCGATCGGCCGAACCGCGTCTGACGCGTCCACGACGATCGGTGTCTGACAAACGGGTGACCGGGACCCCTCCCACGTCCCCCGATCGAATTGCATTCGTCGTACAAATGCGTGCAAAATGTCTGACAGGGTTTTATGCCTTCGACTGTGGTGGACAGTTCTGTCACGACGCGTGACGATCTTCGCACGGTGAATACAATGACTGCAACACGATCGAACCACGGCGGAGCTGGGATCGACCCCGAGACGGAGACGGCGGTCGTCTCCCACGACTGGGAGACCGACACCTCACTATCTACTACCATCGTCTCGACCGTTGCGAGCCTCTCGGGGCGGGACCCGGCGGAACTCGACCGGCTCTACGATCGGATCGACCCGGACAGCCTCGAGACGCTCTTCGAACCCGCGAACGGGTCCACCAGCCGGAACGGCGGTCGGGTTTCGTTCCGGTTCGACGCGTATTCGATAACGGTCCACGCGAGCGGGACCGTCGTCGTCACGCGGGCGGGATGAGTGGGCCGCACGGCCGTCGACGGATCGGCCGCCCGGCGTCGACGGAGCGTCGCGCGAGGGGGAGCGGGGATCGACCGGTCACTCGGTCGATCGTTCGAGTTCGCGATCGTCCTGCGCCGACTCGTCAGGGACGGTCTCGAGGTGTCGCTCGACGTCGGCGAGCGTCTCCGTCGAGAGGAGCGTCTCGAGTTTTCGTTCGAACTCGTCGTCGGAGAGTTCGCCGTCGGCGTACCGCGTTCGCAATCGCTCGAGGGCGTCGGCCGTCCGATCGCGATCGGCAGCCGGGTCCTCGGGATCGGCCTCGAATTCGTCGTCGGTGACCCCCGAGACGAGTTCGCGAAGGACGTCGCCGCCGAAGACGAACGCGACGATCGCTACGATGACCGCGAGCCCCGAGTCGATGAGTGCGAGCGCGACGAACGCGGCGAGGAGCGCGACGATGACGACGACTGTCGGCACCGACAGGCGTCCGGACGATCGGGTGCTGGCCATGCAGTAGTGTTCGCCGACCAACACAAAAACACCTGTCATCGGCGGCGGGTACAACGGGACAGATTCCGTGCGACGGCTGCTCGGGGATCGCTCTCTCTGACAGAAGACTGCACGGACTGGTCCCACCGGCGACGCGAACCCGGCTCGTTTTGTGGACGTGGGCGATATTGGGTGCTATGAGCAAGATAAGTCCGGCCGAACTCGACAGTCGACTCGAGGGCGACGATCGGGTGTTCGTCCTCGACATTCGACCGCGGGAGACGTACCAGCGGTCACACATCGACGGGAGTCGAAACGTTCCCGTCTACCACGCGCTCCGGGGCGGAGACGACTCCGAGTTGCGCGATTCGCTCTCGCGGATTCCGGACGACGGGACCGTCGTCACGGTCTGCAAAGCGGGACTCGTCGCCCGGAAGGCGACCGCCGTCCTCGAGGAGGAGGGGTACGACGCCGCGACCCTCGCGGGCGGGATGCGCCGCTGGAAGGGCTACCGAAACGGGTCGCTCGGCTACCGACTCGGTGCCGCGGTCCGTCGGCTGCTCCCGTGATCGCGCCGCGCCGATCGACTATCCACGAACGTGCATTACACAGGAAAGTCGAAAGCGTTTTTGAGCACGGATACGGGATTCAAGGTAATGACCGCCTACACCGCGACGGTGACGGTTCGACTCAAACACGGCGTCCTGGATCCCGAGGCCGAGACCACGAAGCAGGCCCTGGAGCGTCTCGGCTTCGAACTCGAGGCGCTCCGATCGGCCGACCGGTTCGAGGTCGACCTCGACGCGGACTCCGCGGAGGCCGCCCACGAGCGCGCGAGCGAGATGGCAGAACGGCTGCTCGCGAACCCGACCATCCACGACTACGACGTGGAGGTCGACGAACGGTAGATGACGGTCGCATACACCGTGATCGAAACCGTCGGTCGACACACCAAGGGGTGTCGACTGTGACGGTTTCGATCATCAGATTCGGCGGCTCGAACTGCGATCGCGACGCCGAGCGCGCGCTCGACCACCTCGGGATCGACGCCGAAATCGTCTGGCACGAGGACGGTCTGCCCGAGGACACTACGGGGATCCTGCTTCCCGGGGGGTTCTCCTACGGTGACTACCTCCGTGCGGGTGCGATGGCCGCCCGATCGCCGATCATGGCCACGGTCCGCGAGGCCGCCGCCGACGGCGTCCCCGTCCTCGGGGTCTGCAACGGGGCCCAGATCGGCTGCGAGGCGGGGCTGACGGAGGGCGCGTTCACCACCAACGAGAGCGCTCGTTTCCAGTGTGAACACGTCTATCTCAGGGCCGAGCGCACGGATACGCCGTGGACCGAGGCCTACGAGGAGGGTGAGGTCATCGAGGTGCCGATCGCCCACGGCGAAGGCCGGTACGAGATCGGAGACGATCGGCTGGCCGAACTCGAGGACGAGGACCGGGTCCTCTTCCGGTACTGCGACGAGACCGGCGAGACCGGCCCGGACGCGAACCCGAACGGCTCGAAACACGACGTCGCGGGCGTCCTCGGCGAGACCGACTCCGTCGCGGTCCTGATGCCCCATCCCGAGCGCGCGACGCTCCCGGACGTCGGACCCACGGACGGACAGGGCGTCCTCCGTGGCTTCGAGTCGCCCTGACGGCCGGCCATCACGTTTATCCTCCCCCTCCGTCGATTCCCTCCAACGACTGCCGAACCACGACTCACCGACTGAAACGAGTCGAACAGTTAGGACCCTATAGTTCGTTGGTCCCGGTACTCGAACGACTCGACAACTTCCCATGGCCCACGGAACACGTATCGTGTACGTCGATCCCGGTGCGACGGGCGAGGTCAGCACGGCCGCGAGCACCGCCGCGTTCACGGTCGAGGTCGTCGCGTCCGTAGCCGCCTGCCTGGAGCGACTCCCGAGTGCCGACTGCGTGGTGACGTCGGATCGACTCCCCGACGCGAGTCCCGCCGACCTCTGTCGGCAGGTCCGCGACCGTCGGGCGGACCTGCCGATCGTCGTCTTCCCGGTCGACGGGAGCGAAGCGCTCGCCGGCGAGGTGATCGCCGCCGGAGCCGACGGCTACGTCCCGCGATCGCAGGGGGTCGAGACCCTCGTCTCACGGCTCGACGAACTCGTCGAGCACGACCGCCACGACGACCGGGCTGCCGCCCACGTCGGGTCGTCGGCCGATCCCTCCGATCGGCTCGCGTTGCTCGTCGAGCAGTCGCCGCTCGCGATCGTCGAGTGGACGCTCGATCGGACCGTGGGAAGCTGGAACCCGGCCGCGGCGGACCTGTTCGGATACTCGGCTTCCGAGGCCGTCGGGAAACAGGCGATGGAACTGCTCGTTCCCGAAGAGCATCACGACACGATCGACCAGTACTGGGCCGACCTCGTCGACGAGGACGTCGCGGGATCGGTCAGTCGGCGCGTCGTCCAGAACGTCCGCAAGGACGGGTCGACGATCACCTGCGAGTGGTTCAGTACGCCCCTGGTCGACGACGGCGAGGTCGTCAGCGTCCTCTCGTTCGCCCAGGACGTTACCAGGGACATCAAGCGGGCGAACGCGCTGGAGGCGCTCCAGGAGACGACGAACGAACTGATGCGCGCCGAATCGGTCGCGGAGATCGGCGAGATCGTCATGGACGCGACCGAACACGTGATCGATCAGTCACTCGCCGGCATCAGGTTCTACGACGACGAGACCGGGACGCTCAGTATCGCCGCGACGACGTCCCGGCTCGAGGTCCACAGCGGCGACCTCTCGACGGTCGGTCCGGACGATGGCCTCCTCTGGAGCGTCTACCAGGACGGGGAGCCGACCGTGATCGACGACGCGTCCGCGGACATGGTTCCGTACGACCTCGATCGCACCGTCGGGAACGCGATCCTGCATCCGCTCGGGGAACACGGCCTCCTGACGGTCGCATCCTCCGGGAGGGACGACCTCGACGTCGTCGACATCCACCTCGTTCACGTCCTCGCGGCGACCGCCGAAGCGGCGCTCGATCGGGCCGTCCGCGAACGGGAACTCGAACGGACGAAGACGGTCGTCGAGACCGTCGGCGACAGCGTCTACGCGCTGGATCGGAAGGGTCGTTTCGTCACCGTCAACGACACGCTAACCGAGTTGACGGGCTACGATCGCGAGGAACTGCTCGGGGAACACGTGTCGACGGTCCTCACCGCCGAAAGCGTCGAGCGCGGCCAGAAACGCGTCCGGGCGCTGCTCTCGGCTGCCGACCATCGGGTCGCGACCTACGAGGTGACCGCCGAAGCCGCCGACGGCGAGCGGATCGCCGGCGAGGTCAACATGACGCTCCTGTGGTCCGATGGCGAACTCGAGGGGACCGTCGGCATCTTCCGGGATATCAGCGATCGCAAGCGCATGCAGCGCGAACTCGTCGATCGCAAGGCGAAAATCGAGAGTCTCCACGAGATCGCGTCCAGGCTCGACGACTGCGAGACTCGGGAGGCGGTGTTCGAGTTGACCGTCGACGCCGCCGAGCGGGTGTTGAACTTCGACGTCTGCGTGGCCGACGAGATCGACGGGGAGTACCTCGCGAAGAAGGCGATCTCCTCGAATCTCGACGACGCCGACTACGTCGAGCGGATCCACGTCGAGGAGGGGATCGCCGGCAAGACGTATCGGAACCGGCGAACCTACCGGATCGGGGACGTGGCCGACGCCGAGGACGCGGCCGGCGAGGCCGACAAATACCAGTCCCTGCTCAGTGTGCCGATCGGCGACCACGGCGTCTTCCAGGCCGTCGCGACGGACCGGAACGCGTTCGACGCCGACGACCAGGAACTCGCGGAACTGTTGCTCTCGCACGTCAGCGATACGCTAGATCGACTGGCGTTCGAGTCCGAACTCAAGGCGGAGCGCGATCGGTTCGTCGCGCTGTTCGAGAACGTCCCGGACGCCGTCGTCAGCGTTCGCGAACTCGGCTCCGGCCCCACGGTCGAGGAGGTCAACCCGGCGTTCGAGCGCCTCTTCGGGTACGACGCGGAGACCGTCGTCGGCGAACCCCTCGATCGGTTCATCGTCCCGGCCGATCGGGCGGCCGACGCCGATCGACTCAACGCCAAAGGGGGCCGCGGCGAACCCGTCGAAGCGGAGGTCAAACGCCGGACGGCCGACGGGTTGCGGGACTTCATGCTCCGGGTCGTCCCGATGCAGATGGACGAGCGGTCCGAGCGGGCGTTCGGGCTCTACACGGACATCACCGAACAGAAGCAACGCCAGCAACGGGTCGAGATCCTGAACCGCGTACTGCGTCACGACCTGCGAAACGGGATGAACATCATCACCGGCTGTGCGCAGATGCTGGCCGAGGCAGTCGAGGGCGACGACGTCGAGTACGCCCAGACCATCCAGGAACGGGCGAGCGAACTCATCAGCCTCGCAGAGAAGACCAGGGCCGTCGAGCGGACGCTCGAACGGGGCGAGGCGGCCACGGGGCCGGTCAACATCGCCGAGGCCGTCCAGCAGGCCGCGTCGCGTCTCGAATCGACGTATCCCGAGGTCGAGGTTACCTGTTCGGTCACCGACGACATCTACGCCCGGACGGACGAGTACTTCCAGACCGCGGTCTTCCAGGTGTTAGAGAACGCGATCGAACACAACGACGAGCCGACACCGACCGTCGACGTCGAACTGCGTAACTGCCAGGAGGACGGTATGGTGACGCTCTCGATCGCCGACAACGGCCCCGGCATGCCGGCCGAGGAACGGGCCCTGCTCCAGGAAGACGAGGAGATCACCCAGTTGCGCCACGCAAGCGGACTCGGTCTCTGGCTCGTCAACTGGGTCGTCACCCGGTCGGGCGGGCAACTGCGGTTCGACGAGAACGACCCCCGCGGGACGATCGTCACGCTCGAGATCCCGCGCGCCGACGTCGAGTCCGCCCGATCGGGGGCCGACGGGACGGTGACCGGTGACTGATGGTCGATCGAGCCGATCCTGACGGCGGGATGACACCGTCGTTCGGAGTCGACGTCCGATCGACGTGGCGGACTGCTTTCGGAACGCTTGTGACCGATTGTCGGAATGTGTGACTGTGAGCCGCGCTCGACTCTTCGCGTCCCTCTGTGGTCTCGTCTTTCTCCTCAACCTCGCGAGAATCGTCTTCGCACCGCTCTTGAACGTGTTTATCGAGGAGTTCGCGATCGGTGAGGCGACGGCCGGACTCATCGTGACGCTCGCGTGGGTCGGGAGCGCCTCCCTTCGCCTCCCCACGGGATGGCTCCTCACGAAAGTCCCGCGACACCGCGTCGTGGTCGCGTCCGGAGTGATCCTCGCCGGGTCGTCCGCGCTCGCTGCGACCGCGAGGACGGTTCCCCACCTCATGATCGGCGCGTTCCTCATGGGCATCGCCTCCGGCGTCTACTTCGTCTCGGCGAACCCGCTCCTGAGCGAACTCTACCCCGAGCGCGTCGGCCGCGTCGTCGGGATCCACGGGGCCGCCAGCCAGATCGCCGCGGTGATCGCCGCCCCATTCGTCCTCCTCACGTTGCTCGTCGACTGGCGGCTCTCGCTGTGGGCGATCGCCGCCGGGGCGGCGGTGGTGACGGCCTACACGTGGCTCACCGCGAGGCGGACCGAGATGCCGACGGCGGGCCAGTCCGATCGCGACTTCGTCGCCGGCGCGCTGTCGGAGTGGCGGCTCATCGTGACGGCGCTGGCGATCGTCGGCGCGGCGTCGTTCGTCTGGCAGGGCGTGTTCAACTTCTACGAACTGTACATGCAGTCGAAGGGGCTCTCCGACAGGGCGGCGGGGACGATGCTCACGATCGTCTTCGCCGCCGGCGTGCCCGCGTTCTTCTTCGGCGGCGACCTGGCCGACAGGTTCCCGCAGGTGCCGTACCTGCTCGCGATCGTCGGGACGTTCTCCGCGTGCCTGCTCGCCCTGACGATGATCGACGGTCTGGTCGCGCTGGTCGCGATCAGCGCGGTCGTCGGCTTCGTCATTCACGCGCTGTTCCCCGCCACGGACACGTATCTCCTCGACACGCTCCCGGATTCGACCCGGGGGAGCGCCTACGCGGTGTTCAGTTCGATCTGGATGCTCACCCAGGCGATCGGCTCGTCCGTCCTCGGCCTGTTCATCGAACGCGGCTACACCTACGACGCGGTGTTCGCCAGCGCCGCGCTCCTCCTCGGCGCGACGATCGTCGTCCTCGTTGTCCTCGAACGCGCGGGACGGCTCCCGAGTTGACCCGTCGCGGACGGGCCGTCGACCCGTCGCCGTTCGGCGGCAGTGCTCGGTGTTCGAAACTCGTCGTGGTGGGGTAGCAGACAGTCCGTGGGATCTGTCGAAACCCTTGATCGGAGACATATTTCAGGAATCCTGCTGAATATAGAGCATGGATGCAGCACAGCGCCATCGTTTGTTTCGTGCCCAATTCACTGAACCAACCGGTCAGTACATCTGCGTACTGCGCGGAACTGAAATTGCTGTGGATACCACAAGATCGGAGATAATCAAACATTATAGTGTATTGGAATGATAGGTAAGTATGCCCTTTAGCGAAGACGGTTCAACGACGATTCCTACTTTCGGTGCATCTGCCCGCACTATAGTCAGCGTCCGTAATGCTGTGATGGTAATCGCTGGCCTTCTGGCCGGAGCCAGTCTTGTGTTCTTGGGGGAGGAGACTGTTGTCGTCCCCGTTATCGGGTCAACCCCGGGAATACTGGTCGGTACCATCGGACTCGTCACTGCACTGGCCATCACTCGACGGGGAAGTTGCTGTGACAACTGCAACTCCAAGGAGTGTGGTTGCTCCGGTGACTGTAGCGAGAGTTGCTCATACGACCCGCGACGGGGACGAGGGAGAGAGTAGACTTCTCTAACCCTGTTATCGGTACTCGCTGATAGAACCGAAACGGTTCACCGTGGCATCGGTGCAGTTCGAAATTAGGTAAACGCTCAGTAGGTACAGGAGAAACAACGAGCGACTCAACGTGAAGGTACGATTATCCTGTGAAAACACTATTTATCCGTCGGAATTGAGTAGTATGATAATGACGGAGAGAGACACCTATCTACGGAATCCGACCCTTGAGTATATCGCGACCAGTCCCCGGCGGGAGTGTCTTCTCGCCCTGAACAAGTGGGGACCAACGCTCTCTGTAAAACAACTTGCCGCCTACCTTGCTGCCACGGAAAAGGGAGAGTCGTCGCTCGATACAACAGAGTTCGAAGCAATGCAGATGCAACTTATCCATATGCATCTGCCAGTACTGGAAAATGCAGACTTCATTTCGTGGGATGGAGATAATAGCGACGTCCAAATCGCCGGACACCCTGCGCTCGATGACCCCCGGTTCGAACGATTACTTAGGGCCAAGGCCGACAATATGGATACGATACTCTCGGCGCTCTCCCACGAATACCGACGGATCACGCTGTCTGTTCTCGAGATCGACCAAACGAAGTCCCGAACTGAACTGGCACACGAGATTCACCACCGCTTGCCAGTGCCAGATCAGGGCGAACCACCATCAACCAAAGAGATCGAACTCTCACTACACCATATGCACCTCCCATCCCTCGACGATATCGACGTAATCAATTTTGACCCTGACACGGGTGATGTCACTTACAATGATAATCCCGTTATCGAACAAGTCTTCACGATAATCTTCGATCGTGACGACTCTGCTGTTGAGAAGCTTGACGGATTCTTAGACGGGCTTGCGGATTCCTACCCTGAGGTTAGTCAAGGAACGAACAGCCAAGTCGAATGGCCGCACTTCTGGAACGATCCGTACTATGGATAGCACGTTAGAACTATGGGCGTACGTTATCAGTAACATTGGAGCAGTCGTAGCGGGGAGTCTCCTGACCGCATTGAGCTTCATCGCGTATCGACGAAACACAAATCAGGAATCGTATCGGTTTGCCACCTTAGGGTTCGGTCTGATCGTCGTGGGAACGCTCGTTGATCCGGTCTTCTTCCTCTGGATGTCGATCGACTATCACTTATCATTCACCGAAATCTTACTCCTCCAAGTCAGTGAGGATCTCTTATTCGCGGCTGGGCTCGGACTACTCTTCTATGCAATTCTCCAGTACGACAGTTCGAATGCTTCGACAGCGGAAGGACCTATATCATCTGAGGACGAATTGCTTTGGAACCAGCAGTCACAGAACGATGACTAAGCACGTTTACTGATCAATCGTGATTGTGCCGCTATCCACAGTTATATTGTAACCGATATACTCAAACTGGATCTTACTTGATTCAGCAAGACGGTCCAGTGCATCGGGGTCAACGATATCATATAGAGGTGGCAAGTCCATCGGATCCTGTCCCTCCATTTCAGCCACTCTATTTATAATTTCAATGGATGGACTGGACCGTGAGCTCATCGTTAGATTCCCCATTAGGGACCTAATTCGATGGCCCCGCTTATGATTGAATCCCGAATTAAAGTAGGCGATTATCAACAATGATGGTTGGCAACTCCCCGCAAATGAATCTCCTGTACTGACCGATCACTACCGGCGCAAATCGAGGCGAATCCCGTGCGACATTCGCGCCTTGTATTCAGCAGGCAAATCCTATCAGATACTGAGAGTTCCAACAGAGCCAGTCCGTGGTGACCCGGGTCCGTTACCGCATCAGCGACGTCCCGTCTACCGCGTCAGCGGCTGGTTGAAACTCCGCTCGCGCTCCATCACGACCTCCCACGTCCGCTCGCAGTCACAGGAGACCTGCTCGAACACGGTCGGATCCTGCCGGAGGTCGAAGTCCTTGATCGCCTTCTGGACGAGGTCGTCGCACTCCCCGCAGTTGTGCGGGCCGCGATCGGAGCCGTGGCCGACCGGGTCCGAGACGACGATGGCGTCGACGTCCGCGGTTTCCTCGAGGACGTGCGCGACGGACCACAGCCACGGCGGTCGGTAGCCGTCGTTGAAGTAGAGTTCGTCGACCATCGTGTAGCGCTGGACGTTGCAGGGGTTCATCGAGACGGTGTGACAGCCATCGACGTCGGCACACCGCTCGATCGACGAGATCATGTCGTCGACCGCCTCGGACTCGGTGAGGAAGGGTGGCTTCATCAGGAGGTAGGCCTTGATCCCCGCCTCGGCGTCGTCGGCTTCCTCGTCGGCCGTCGCGGCTTCCGCGCAGGCCGCCTCGAAGTCCGCGAAGTCGAAGTACTTGTTCACGCAGTCGTGACGCACGCGATCGGTGGCCGTCTCCAGCCCGATCGCGACGTCGGTGTCGACGCCGTGCCGGGTGAAGTCGCCGATCTTCTCGCGATCGACGAAGTCCGGCAGGGACTCGACGACCATCCGCTCGCGGTCGGCGAAGGTCTCGGCGATCGCTCGCCGGGTCTCCGCACCGACTTCACGCTCGTCCAGGAACGAACCGGAGGTGTAGATCTTGATGAGTTCGGCGGGTTCGTCCGCGTGTTCCGCCTCGTGGTCGAGACAGACGTCGATCTGGTCCATCAGGGCCTCGTGAGAGACGGAGCCGCCGTCGACGCTTTCCGCGACGTAGCCACACATCGTACAGCCGCCGGCGCGGGCCCAGCGACAGCCGCCGGTGTTCAGGATGATCGTCAGGCTTCGCTTGACGCCGGTCGGCGTGTTGTCCTCGTCGAGCCAGACGCGGGTGGGCTCGTGGGGATCGTAGCTCGCCTCCTTGCGCGAGCGGATCTCCCGCATCACCTGGTTGTGGGCGTCCATGCCCTTGCCCTGCTCGTAGACCTCGGGCGTGGGTTTACTCATTGTACGGGGCAAGCGGTCCAGCGCGTAAAGCGCCTTCGTCTGGCCCCGATCGTCGCCACTCGCGGGGTCGAGGCCCGACAGAAGCGCCATTCGTCAGTCGGCTTGCTACGACGCCCGGGTGGTCCCTACTCGAGACGCATCACTCTGGTCTCGACGGCGTTGCAGGTGGGACAGACGAACTGGTATCGGACGCGGCTCCCGGCGGCTGTGACCCGCCAGCCGCCGTCCTCGACGACGTAGCCACACTCCCCGCAGCGGGCCTCCGACTCGTCGAACTTCGCCCGGAGGCGCTCGAACGGCGATCGGTGTACAGACATGCGTTATCATATAACGTGGTACGATATAACATTCGGGGGTGGGTCGGGTACCGGGTCCCCTGCTCTACAACGCCGGGGGTTCTTTACGAATGCCCTTCCTATGTAGGCTCATGAACACTGTCGACACGGGTGGCGGTCCGAATCCGGCGGCAGCGACTGCCCTCGAACAGGTCGTCGATCCCGTCGTTGCGATCGCCGACGAGACGGTCACGTACGCGAACCCGGCGGCCCAGGAGGCGTTCGGGTTGCCGGCGACCGACGACGGCACCGGTGACGACGCAGGCCGGCCGGATGCGGCGACCGCCCTCGCTCCGTACTGGGACGCGCTCGAGACGGCGATCACCGAGACGACGGTCGGGACCGCTCGTACCGTCGCGATCGACCACGGTCGGTACGACGCCCGCGTCCACCGGGGTGACGACGGGGCGACGATCACCTTCGAACTCACGGCGGACGCCGAGACGGCGGCGAGCGATCGCGCCGTCAAAGACCGGGCGATCAACGAGGCGCCGGTCGGGATCTCGATCTCCGACCCCGACCGACCGGACAATCCGCTGGTCTACATCAACGACGCCTACGAGGAACTGACCGGCTACGGTTTCGACGAGGTGGTCGGCCGGAACTGTCGGCTCCTGCAGGGCGAAGAGTCGGATCCCGACGCGATCGCCGAGATGCGGGCGGCGATCGACGACGAGCGGCCCGTCACCGTCGAACTGAAGAACTACCGCAAGGACGGCACCGAGTTCTGGAACGAGGTGACCATCGCGCCCGTCCGCGACGACGCGGGCGAGGTGACCAACTACGTCGGTTTCCAGAACGACGTCACGGCGCGCAAGGAGGCCGAACTCGCGCTCGAGCGCCGTACCGAGGAACTCGAGTACATCCTCGACCGGGTGGAGGGGTTGATCCAGGACGTCACGGACGTCGTCGCGGGGTCGACGTCACGATCGGAACTCGAGGCCGCGGTCTGTGACCGGATCGCCGCCGAGGCGGCCTACGACGGGGTCTGGATCGGGGAACGCAATCCCGCGATCGGGACGATCGAGGTACGATCGAGCGCCGGCGTCGAACTCGACGACGTGTCGGCCGACGCGGATCATCCGACCGCGGACGCGCTTGCGGCGAACGAGGCTACCGTCGCGACGATCGACGGGACGACCCACGCGGCGTTCCCGCTGATCTACAACGGTATCGAGTACGGCGTATTGACGGTCTGTACGGATCGCCCGATCGGCGATCGCGAGGCGGTCATCCTCTCGGCACTGGCCCGCGCCGTCGCGAGCGGGGTCAACGCGCGCGAAACGAGTCGGATGCTCGCGACGGACGCCGTCGTCGCCGTCGACCTCGAACTCACCGATCGATCGGTCGCGCCGGTCGCCGTCTCGGCCGCGACCGGAAGTCGCCTCGAGTATCGCCGCTCGGTCCACCGCACCGGCAACGAGACGGCGTCACTGTTCACGGCCACCGGGGCCAGCGGTGCGGATCTCGCCGCGGCCGCCGACGACCTGCCGGAAATCGATCTCTCCGTGCTCGTCGAACGCGACGAGGACGACACCTGCCTGGTCGAGGTGACCGGCGACGACGACCTCGTCGGGTGGCTCTCCGAACGCGGCGTCCGGACGCGAGCGATCGAGAGCGAGGACGGCCGCGCCCGGGTGACCCTCGAGATCCCCCGCTCGGCCAACGTGCGATCGATCGTCGAGGCCGTCGAGGACCGGTACGAGGGGACCGACGTCATCTCGTTCCAGCAACGCGAACGCGAGGGCGAGACGCGCCAGGAGTTCGCGGCCCGCCTGGAGAAGCGCCTCACCGATCGCCAGTTCGGCGCGTTACAGCGGGCCTATCTCGGCGGCTACTTCGAGTGGCCCCGGCCGACGACCGGCGAGGAACTGGCCCAGTCGATGGGCGTCTCCCGGCCGACCTTCCACGAACACCTGCGAACGGCGGAAGCCAAACTGTGCCGGGCGTTCTTCGGCGACGAGTGAGTCCGCCGGCCTGCGGCCGCGGTTCCGCCCGTCCCGTCGCTCGTCGTCTCTCCCCCGTACGTCGTTGAACGGCACGTTAACCCGTTGTAGTCCGTTCTTAGAGGGTCGGACGGTCGCCCCCGTTTATGTAAGCCGACGTGGCAGCCGGTTCCATGCTCGAACTCCCAACGGCGACGCCGCTCCAGGTCGGCGGCGGTGGATTCCTGTACTGGGCAGTGATCTTCTTCATCCTCGCGATCGTCGCCGCCGCCGTCGGTGCCCGCGGCGTCGCCGGCATCTCGATGGAGATCGCCCGCATCTTCGTGCTGATCTTCATCATCCTCGCGGTCGTCGCCTTGCTGTTGTAGGCGCTCGCCCGTCCCGCCAGTCGACGATCGTCGGTCGCCGACGCTACCCGCGAGTATCGGACCCCGTCCTGAACGGGGCTCACACCTGCGAGCGGCGCGTACGCGTCCCGGTCACAGACTCGGCCCGCGATCGGTTCTGGTTTCGAGTTCGCAGGTTTTGCCTGCGCCCGGAGTCGTCCCGAATCGGTGACGTTTCGCCCCTCCGGCGCGTCGATCGTCGGTCCGCTCTCACGATGACGTAACTACTAGTGGTTACACAACGTTGGGAACGCCTAACAACCTCCACAGCATAGATAAGAGATAGGGTTTACCATGACAGAACTCGGCGGTTTTCAGGACAGGGTCGCCCGCATCGACCTCTCGGATGGGGAGGTCGCGTACGAGTCGATCGACGACGAGGACGCGAAGAAGTATATCGGTGCGCGCGGCCTGGGGGTAAAGCACGTCTTCGAGCAGGGGCCGGACGTCGATCCGCTGGGGCCCGACAACCTGCTGGCGTTCATGAACGGGCCGCTGTCGGGCACGCAAGTGACGATGAGCGGTCGGATCGCCGTCGTGACGAAGTCGCCGCTCACCGGGACCGTCACCGACAGTCACCACGGCGGCTGGTCCGGTGCGCGACTGAAGTGGGCCGGCTTCGACGGCCTGCTGTTCGAGGGACAGGCAGACGACCCGGTCTACGCCTACGTGGAGGACGGCGAGGTCGAACTCCGCGACGCGTCGGGCCTCTGGGGCAAGGGCGTCCACGAGACCCGTGACGCGCTCGAGGAGGAGGTCGACGGCGCCTACGGAAAGAACCTGAGCTTCATGGGGATCGGCCCCGGCGGCGAGAACGAGGTCAAGTACGCCTGTGTCATCAACGAGGACGATCGCGCCTCGGGGCGGGGCGGCACCGGCTGCGTGATGGGCAACAAGGGGCTGAAGGCGATCGTCGTCAAGTCCTCGACGAAGATGCCCAAACCGGCGGACCAGGAGACGTTCACGGAGGGCCACCAGCAGGCGATGCAGGCCATCCAGGAGTCCGAAGTGACCGCGCCCAACGAGGGAGGCCTCTCGATGTACGGGACGAACGTCCTGATGAACATCGGCGAGGAGATGGACGGTCTCCCGACGAAAAACGGGAAGTACACCTCGACCCGCGCCATGCGCGAGGCGGAGGGCGCCGACATCGACGCCGAGGAGGTCTCCGGCGAGAACGTCCGCGAGAACATCCTCGTCGACGAGCCGACCTGTCACTCCTGTCCGGTCGCCTGCAAGAAGGAAGTCGAGGTGCAGGCGATGCACAAGGGCGAGGAGATGAACGTCCGGATGGAGTCCTACGAGTACGAATCGGCGTACGCGCTCGGACCGAACTCCGGCAACTCCGCACGCGACGAGATCGCCCTCATGATCGATCGCTGTAACGACATGGGCGTCGACACGATCGACACGGGCAACATGATGGCGATGGCCATGGAGATGACCGAGGAGGGCAAACTCGACGATATCGGTGGCCTCGAGTGGGGCGACACCGAGACGATGATCGACATGATCGAGCGGATCGCCCGCCGCGAGGACGACCTCGCGGACCTGCTGGCCGAGGGGCCGCGCCGCGTGGCCGAGGCCCGCGACGCCCACGACAACTCGCTCGCGGTCAAGGGCCAGACGATCGCCGCGTACGATCCCCGTTGCATGAAAGGGATGGGGATCGGCTACGCCACCTCGAACCGCGGGGCCTGCCACCTGCGCGGGTACACGCCCGCCGCGGAGATCCTCGGCATCCCCGAGAAGGTCGATCCCTACGAGTACGAGGGCAAGGGCGAACTCACCGCGGAGTTCCAGAACCTCCACGCGATCAGCGACTCGTTCGACATCTGCAAGTTCAACGCGTTCGCGGAGGGCATCGAGGAGTACGTCCTCCAGTACAACGGGATGACCGGACTGGACGTGAGCGAGGAGGGACTGATGGAGGCCGGCGAGCGGGTCTACAACCTCGAGCGGTACTACAACAACCTCGCGGGCTTCGACGGGAGCGACGACTCCCTGCCGGCGCGGTTCCTCGAAGACGGCATCCGCGGCCAGGGTGCCAGCGAGGGCGAGTACTGCGAACTCGAGGAGATGAAAGAAGAGTACTACGACTACCGCGGCTGGGTCGACGGCGTCGTCCCCGACGAGAAACTCGACGACCTCGGGATCGAGATCGGACCCGGCACCGGCGTCAGTGCGGACGAGGGTGGTGCGGCGGCTCCCAGCGACGACTGACCGGGTGAGCGTTCATCGCGACCCCGCAGTCGTCGCTGGGGCGAGAGGACGACTGACGCGCGGCGCTATGCGCCGCGGGATGGGGAGCGGAGCCACGCTCCGCGAGCACGGGTGAGCGTTCATCGCGACCCCACAGTCTTTGACGGCTAGCGCGCGACTGCCCGTTCTCGATCGCGCCTCACTCTTTCCATAGCCGCCAGCACGCGCGGTACAGCGTCCACATGTCGCAGTCGAGGCGATCGGCGAGCGATCGGCAGGTCTCGAGATAGGCCCGATACTCAGAGACCGACGGCGGGTCGGGATAGGAGTCGGCGAGGTGGCCGTGATCGCGAAGCACCGCCCACTCGCGCTCGCCGACGACGATGCAGGCGTCGGGGTCGCAGAACAGCAGGAAGGCGGACGCGACCGGGACGTCGACGCCCTCGAGTGCGGTCAGTCGATCGAGCCGATCGGCCGGGTCCGTCGCGGCGGTGATGTCGGCGATCGCGTCCCGGACGTCCTCGAAGTCGTTTCGGCCGAACCGGTCCTCGCGATCGCGGCGCTCGGCGTTCGAAACCGCGCCGAGGGACCGCCGATAGTACCACTGGACGACCCACTCGACGTCTCGCCAGCCGAAGTCGCCGGCCGCGAAGGCCGCCGGGAACGTCTCGATCCCCTCCCGTTCGACCGGGTACAGGGGCTCGTGCTCCCGGTATTCGTCTGCCTTCGTCGCGACGAGCGAACGAGTGAGTGCCATCTCTCGCGTCTTCGCGGCGGCGATCCGTGAGCGTTTCCCCACACTGGTCCTCGCAGACTGCTCGTGGCGATCGGGCCCGCCTCGCCGGGTCCATGCCAGAAAGACTCATGCCGGTGGACGGTAACAGTACACGTGGTACCGACTCGCGGTCCGAAATTTAAAAAATCAGAACAATGTCCAGTGACAAGCGCGATCCGGTCAAGACGATCTGCCCGTACTGCGGGGTCGGGTGTGGGATCCAGATCCAGCAGGGCGAGGAACCGGGCGACGTACAGTTCATGCCGTGGGGTGACGCGCCGGTCAACGAGGGCCGCATCTGCATCAAGGGCGGCGCGGCGACGGAGGTGGTCGATCACGAGGATCGACTCACCGACCCGTTGATCGAGGAAGACGGCGAGTTCCGCGAGGCGACCTGGGAGGAGGCCTACGACCGCATCGTCGGCGAACTCGAGCGGATCCGCGAGGAGTACGGCCCGGACGCGATGGGCTTTTTCGGCTCCTCGAAGACGATGAACGAGGAGAACTACCTCCTCCAGAAGATCGCCCGCCGCTACGGCACCAACAACGTCGACAACTGCACGCGGATGTGTCACGCCTCGACGGTCTGGGCGCTCCGGACGAGCCTGGGCGCGGGCGCGATGACCAACAGCATGCGGGACCTCCGGGAGGAAGCCGACGTGTTCTGGATCCAGGGGGCGAACCCGGGCGAACAGCACCCGATCGCCAACAGCCAGTACTTCCGCCAGGCCGTCCTCGACGGGGCGACGGTGATCCAGGTCGATCCGCACGCGAACAAGACGACGCGATCGTTCGGGATCGACGACACCGATCGCCACCAGCACCTCCAGTTGAATCCGGGGACTGACATCCCGCTCCTGAACATCGTCCTCAAGACGATCCTCGAGCACCACGAGGAACACCCCGAGGACGGCTGGGTCGACGAGGCGTTCATCGAGGAACGCACCGACGGGTTCGACCACCTGAAAGAGACGCTCGCGGACTTCGACAGGGAGGCGGCGGCCGAGGAGTGCGGTGTCCCGCTCGAAGACATCGAACTGGCCGCCAAGAAGTACGCCAGCGCCGACAACGCGGCTATCTTCACGGGGATGGGGATGAGCCAGCACGCCTGCGGCGTCGACAACGTCCAGAACGAGATCAACCTGGCGCTGATCACCGGGAACGTCGGCCGTCCCGGCACCGGGGTCAACCCGTTGCGCGGCCAGAACAACGTCCAGGGCACCTGTGACGTCGGCGCGATGCCGAACGTCCTGCCGGGCTACCAGCTCGTCGACGACGACGACTCCCGTGCGGCCGTCGAGGAGGTCTGGGGGTTCGACGTGCCCGACGAGCCCGGACTCACGAACGTCGAACTCTCCCACGAGTTCGGCGAGTCGGTCCACGGCCTGTACGTCATGGGCGAGAATCCCGTCATGTCCGAACCCGACGCCAACCGCGTCGCCGAGCGGATCCAGCAACTCGAGTTCATGGTTGTCCAGGACATCTTCATGACGGAAACCGCGAAGTACGCCGACGTTATCCTGCCGGCGACGACCTGGGCCGAACGCGATGGGACCGTCACCAACACCGATCGCCGCGTCCAGCGGATGCGGGGCGTCGATAAAGTCCACGAGAACACGAAACACGACCTCGAAATTCTCTCGACGGTGGGAAGCCGCCTGTTCGATGCCGACGACTTCGACTTCGAGGACCCCGAGGCCGTCTTCGAGGAACTCCGGCGGGTCTGTCCGATCTACCACGGGATGACCTACGACGCGCTGGGCGAGGAAGGACTGCACTGGCCCTGCTACGAACCGGGCGACGAGGGCGATCCGTACCTCTACGAGGAGGAGTTCGACACCGAGAGCGGCCTGGGACACATCGAGGGCGTCAGCCACCAGCCCCCGAAGGAGACGCCCGACGACGAGTACCCGCTGATCCTGACGACCGCGCGCCTCGAGGAACACTACAACACGGGGACGATGAGCCGCCGATCGCCGACGCTGAACCGCCAGACGCCCGAGAACTTCGTCGACGTCCATCCCAACGACGCCGAGCGGTACGGCATCGAGGACGGCGAGGACGTCGTCCTCAAATCTCGCCGGGGCGAGATCACGGTTCAGGCCCAGGTCACCGAGGACATCAAGGAGGGATCGGTGTGGACGACGCCGCACTTCGCGGCCGCCTCGGCCAACCGACTCACGAACGACGTGCTCGACGAGCGGGCGAAGATCCCCGAGTACAAGGCCGCCGCCGCGGAGATTGAGGTCGGGATCGAATCCGCCGACGCGGAATCGCCGGCAGACGACTGACTCGGCGCGGGTCTTCACTCTCTATCCTACCATTTGGACGATGGTTTTACCCGCTACTGGACACTCAATAAATATTTATACCTCCGTTTAACTTCGGGTTATATGGGATTCGCGAAACAGTGGAAGGGGGTCAACGGGTACATGATCCGTGATCCGGGAACGTTCTTCACGAAGTACGACGAATCGCGCGGGATCGGCTTTCCGATCGCGTTCATGCTGGTCTCGTTCGTCGCCGTCATGGTGCCGCTCGCGGTGCTCTCTGCCGCGCTGAACGTCACTACCCCGGGCGACGCGGCGATCGGCCTGGTGGCATTCCTGGCACTCGGCGTCGTCTTCTGGGTCCTGGGGCTCGTCGAGGCGCTGCTCGCACACGGCATCGTCTACCTGTTCGGGGCGCGCGGTCTGGCGAAGACGCTCGAGGCGTACGCGTTCCCGACCGTCGTTCGATACGGCCTGTGGTGGATCCCGATCGTCCAGCTCGTCGGCCTGTACGGGTTCTACCTCCAGATCAAGGGTATGGCCGAGTTTCACGGCATCTCGACCGGGAAAGCCGCGATCGCCGGCATCCTCGCGTCGATCCTGTACTTCCTCCCGGTCATCGTCGTCCTCGCCGCCGTGATCGCCGCGTTCGTCCTCGATCTCGGTTCGACGGCCGAACCAGCGCCGGCCGTGCTCCTCGTCGAGCACGTCGCGTAGTCGACGGGGGTCAGGCCCGGCCGGTGCGGTTCCTGACGGTCAGTTCGTGGGAAAGAGCCGAGAACGCGGCCGAGGGCTGCCGGAGTAGAAACGAGGGTGGCGTCGAACGCGGACCGATGGATCAGTCACCGGCGACGGCGGGCATCGACTCGGAGTCGGAACTGGCGTCCGGCTGCGTCAGTTCGATCTCGACGTCGCCGGCGTCGCCGACGGAGACGACGACGTCGTCGAAACAGCGGTGATACTCCGTGGCGTGTTTGCCGGACGTGTTGATCCGGATGCGCTCCTCGACGAGGTTGGCCTCGGTCAGTTTCTCGACTTTTCGGTAGGCAGTCGAGGTCGGGATGTCACACTGCTCGGCGAGTTCGGTTGCAGTCAGGCTCTCGCCGGTCGTCGCGTCGAGAATCGCACGGCAGCCGTCGTCGTCCAGTGCGGAGAGAACCGCCTGTGCGTCGACGTCGTCGTCGGTTGGCCAGCCTGGCTGCGTCGTGGGACTGCGTTTCATCGGTGACATCGGTTTCTACTCCATAGTACTGGTCCGGGCCCCTCCAATTGAGTCCCACTAAATACAGGGGTCTTTATATGGTGGTGCGGAATTCGGGCGTGTGACAACCGGCGATACCGATCGCGGGCGGTGGGTTTAGGGGGCCGGGTCTCCGATGGACGAACAATGCCGTCGGGAATTCGTGCGGAGATCCGGATCGACGACCCGGACGGGTGTGTCGTCGCGCAAGCGGCTGCGGAGACCGGCGGAGCGGCACAGTCGGTGACCAAGAGCGTCGACCCGACGGCGCCCGAGCGGATGACCGAGGAGTTCATGCTCGAGGCCGAGGAGCCGCCGGACGAGTTCGACACCGACGTCGACCTCGTGGAGATCTTCTCCTACGGGTCGCAGTCGGTCTACCGGTTCCAGCGCGACCTCGAACGCGGCTGTCCGTGCGAGGCGATCGAACAGCACGACTGTCCCGTCGTCGACGTCCGCGCACAGGGGTCGGCGCTGTACCTCACCTTTCACGCTCCGGACATGGAGGGGTTGCAGGCCGTCATCGGGACGCTCCAGGATCGTCACTCGAACCTCGACGTCCAGCGGCTCCTCCAGTCCGAGCAGGACCACGCCGAGCAACACCTCGTGTTCGTCGATCGGAGCACGCTGACTAACCGCCAGCTGGAGGTCCTCGAGACGGCCCACGAGATGGGCTACTTCGACCACCCGAAACGGGCGAACGCCGGCGAGGTCGCGTCCGAACTCGGGATCACCGGGACGACGTTTACGGAGCATCTGTCAGCCGCCCAGCGGAAGCTCCTCGACGCGATTCTCGACGACTGAACCTCCTCCCCTAAGAACGCTTCGGGAACTACTGCCCGGTAGTACCGAACCGCAATCCTATATATACTGGACCTCCAGCGTTACTGTAGGCAACCAACGGTCCGTCACCCACCCCGTCATGAGCAGGTACGAGTTTACGTGTCCCGACTGTGGACAAGAGATCGAGGTCAACGAGTCGATGCGTGAGGCGACTCTCTCTCACGGCTGTCCGGTCTGTGGTGCAAACGTTTCCCCGGCCGACTTCGTCGCAGAACAGCCAACGAACTGATTTCGGTCGGGTCGATTCCGTCGCCGTCGCCCCTTCAGACTGGCGCTACTCCTCCCGATCGACTTCCGTTCGCCGACCCTCGAGCGTCTCCGGGTCGAGTCGATAGAGTTCGATGTTCAGCGTGTCTTTTCCTTCCGCCCAGATTTCGAACAGCGGCCGCTTCGCGTCGCCGTACTGGGCGATCTGGTCCGGCGTCAGATCGTTCGGCTCGATGCGCGCTAAGGTCCCGGTCGCGATGACGCTCCGGTAGGTCGATTCGGCCTCGTCGTAGATCACGAGGCGGCTCTGGGGCGTCGACGCGAGGAACTCGCGTTTCTCGCTGTCCGGCGTCGAGACCAGTCGCATGTAGAAAACCCGGTTTTCCTCGTCGTAGCCGTACGAAATCGGGATCGCGTACGGGTCGTTGTCCCGGGCCAGCGATAGCACCCCGGTTTCGCGATGACCGAGGAACTCGTCGATTTCCGCATCGGTCATGTCGGCTTCCTTGTCGATAGCCATCGTCTCGTTGCTTTGCCAAAGGAGAAACACTATCTTTAGAGTTGCCATCGTCACCGGCCGGATCCGTCGACCGCTGGCGGCGTTCTACAGGCCCCGACGGAGTCCGGATCGGAACTCCCCTGCCGGTCGCTCCGTCCTCGCGCCCTCGCCCCTACTGGCTCCCGTCGCTCCCCACTCGCACCTTCTGTCCTTACTCGCCCCCGTCGCCGGTCCCGACGAGGACCGGTTCACGGATCTCGAGGGCCGTCTCGAACTCAGACTCCCGATCGCATCGGCGGCCGACCCGCAACAGCTGTTCCTCGTGTGCCCGGCGGACGGCCGACAGTTCGCGGCCCTCGAACCCGAGTTCGTCGCCGATCGTCTTCCAGTGGCCGGGGTCGACCAGAAACGCCTCGAACGATTCCCCGTCGTAGACCCGTTCGTACTCGCGACGGTACCGATCGCGTTCCCCTGCCAGCAACTCCTGGGTGAGGTCGACGAGGTCGGGGAGCCGGGACCCCGCGACGCTCGCCTTCGCGGCCGTGAGCAGGAGCACCTGTCCCTCGATCGGTTCGCCCGCCATCAGCCACCCGCACGCATCGCTTTCCGTGCGAAGTCCTCGACGAGCGGGTCCAGCGTCTCGGCCTCGCCCTCGAAGACGACCGTCACCTCCGTCAGCGTCAGCGAGGGGCCGATCCCGACGCTCTCGGACGAGATCGACGCCGACCAGTCCTCGCCTTCGACCGTGCCGTCGTCGACGCGCTCGCCACCCAGGTTCGTCAGGTACCGGATCGCGAGGCGCTCGGAGATGCCGCGAAAGGAGCGTTCGATGCGTGTTCCCATGCCGTCCCGTTGGTCCCCTGGCGGGTTAAAGACGCCCGTCGGCCGATCGTCTTTGGTTCTTCGAACCGGGAATCGTCCCGTTGAATCCCGCTACTGGCCGTACAGCACCAGTACGGTCCCGACGATCGCAACGACGAGTCCGGCCCAGCCCGCAACGGCGACGGTGACCCAGATCGCGACCAGGAGACAGCCGAATCCCAGGAGTAGACACGCCCACTCGACCCTCGATCGGGTCTCGCTCCGGCCGAGCAGGGTCTCGACCAGTCCGTCGAGGACGAGACGAAGCACCGTTTCGAGCATACCGACACGTATCAGCCAGGCATAACAAACGTTCCGGTGGAAAGGGGAGCGATCAACGACGCTGTGGCAATAGGCCTGGTACGGCGACGCCGTAGCGGTGGAGCCGGCACCACGACGCCGTAGGAGTAGGCCGGTGACCGACTACGCCGCGCCGCCAGCGACCGGCGGGAACACCGACACGACGTCGCCCTCGTCCAGCACCGTCGCCGGGCCCGCCATGTGGACCACGTTGCGCCCGTTCTTGAGCACGCTCAACTGTGGCCGGATCGCGTCGCCGTCCTCCGTCAACAGTCGCCCCTCGAGGCCCTCGTACTCGTCCTCGAGGGCCTCGAGAACGTCTCCGACGGTCGCGTCGTCCGCGACCGTCCGACTGTGTTCTTTGGTACCGACGGCCTCGCGAAAGGTGGCGAAAAATCGAAGTTCGATCTCCATATCGGATCCTTGCCCCGTGACGACATAAACGTAGGTCCGAAAGCGGATCGCGATCGAGGGGTGGACCAGCAGGACGACGCCTTCCCGATCGACTCGTACGGGCTACTGGACGTCATTTCCAGTGCAACCGCAGGGTGGTCGCGGTTGCACTGGTACATCGGTACGGCAGATCGTATCAGGTCGCCGACGCCGCGGGCGCGGAGGTGTACGTGACAGCGTCGACGTCCGCGTTCTCGAGCGCGTCGTCGATCGCGCTCGCGCCGACCTCGGATGCCGTGTCGGCGTCGTCGGCCTCGACAGTGACGGTCACGGTGAACGCGACCGTGATCGTGTACGGGTCGAACGGGGCGGTCGGGTGTTCGTACACCTCGGCGTTCTCGATCGTCCAGTCGGCGATCCGTCCCTCGGATTCGAGCGATTCGAGATTTGCAGTCAGTTCGGCGGTAGCGGCGTCACAGGCGGTCGTGTCGGTTCCCTCGTGGAGCGTCACGAGCGTCGTCCCGTCGCGGGCGACGGCGTATTCCATGTCCCTCTCTACCAAGTCCGGGGATTTGAACGCTTGGGCTGGGATTGCGGCCGCTTCGTGTCTCCAGCTTGGCCCCCTCCCGATCGTCCCGTTTCGGTTCGGCCGCGATCAGGCTCGCTCTCGCCACCGCTGGCTCCGTGAGGCGACCACGTCCAGCCCCGGACTGTAGTAGGTGACCGGCTCCGAATCCGGTTGCCGGAAGCCGTTGGCCGTCAACAGGGTGTTCGTCTCGACGTCGGCGGCTGCCGGGTAGAGCGTCCACGGACCGTGATCGACCTCGGAATACCGGAGGATACCGTCGGAGGCCTCCGTGTAGAACCGGTATCGCTCGACGAGGTATCGTGCGAGCGGATCCTCGGGTGCCGAGAACGGGTCGCCGGTCGGCCAGTACGTGGCGTCGTAGTGGGCGGGACGCGCCCCAGGATGGCGTCGGCGACTCGAGAACTGCACCCGGCCGTCGTGCCAGTCGAGCGAGATGCGAGCGTAGTAGTACGGCAGGTGGTGGAACAGGCGCGCGCCGGTCACGCTCGCCAGTCCCTGCGCGTCCAGACTGAAGAAGTAAACCCCGGGTTCGCCGTCACAGGTGACGTACGTTCGCAAATTGAGTTCGGGCAGTGGGATGCCCGCCCGGGCTGGAACTCCCCGCGGCCGAACGGCCACGTTCGTGAACGGAACCACCGAGAGCCAGCCGCTCCCGTCGTGTTCGTCGACGTCGAGCGCGTCGGGGAGGTGTGCGTCGATCACGCTCGCGTCGACCGGCCAGTTCTCGAACAGCAGGTGCCGCCAGCCCATCTCCAGCGGGAGGACCATAGCGACGACATGTCGGCCAGCGTAAAAAACGTGGTTCCTCTCGCTTCGCACTCGTCCCGGACGATCGACGGTGTCGGCCGATCGACTCGCCGTCTCACGGGTCCAGCGCGTCGTAGACCGTCGCCAGCTGTTTGAGGGAGTGTTCGACCGAGAGCATCGCGCGGCGCCGACGACAGAGATCCGAGAGCCGATCGTTCTCCGAGAGTGCCCGGCGGATCGCCCAGCGGAACGCCGCCAGATCGCCGGGGTCGTACCGGTAGCCGGTCTCGCCATAAATGACGCTGTCGGTGAGCGCGCCCGCGTCGACCGCGACGACCGGCGTTCCGCAGGCAGTCGCCTCGAGCGCGACCAGCCCCTGGGTCTCGACCGGACTCGGGAAGACGAAGACGTCGAGGGCCGAGTAAAACGCGGGGAGGTCCTCGCGATCGAGAAAGCCGAGGAATCGAACGTCGGCGTCGGCGTCCGCGGCGTACGCTTCGAGGTCCTCGCGAGCGGGGCCGTCCCCGGCCAGGACGAACGTGTGGTCGGTTCCGTCGACCGCGTCGATCGCTTCTTCGATGTTCTTCTCGGGACTGTGCCGGCCGCTGTACCCTAACAGCGGTCCATCGGGAAGGTCGTAACGGTCCCGAAACGCCACCGCGTCGACAGGCCGGAAGAACTCGGTGTCGATGCCGTTCGAAACGACGCTCACGTCGACGTCGGCCCCGACGTGGTTCCGGAGGTGTCGTCGAGCGAACGAGGTCGGGGTGACGACGTGGTCGACGCGTTCGAAGAACGATCGCTCGTACGCCCGGCAGACGCGCTGGAGTTCGCCGACGAGCGGGTCGGGAACGTGCTGGTCGGCCCGATCGCCGAGCAGGGTGTGGTAGGAGGCGACGACCGGAACGTCGTGTTTGCGAGCGAACCGAAGTCCGGCGATGCCGACGGTAAACGGCGTGTGGAGGTGGACCACGTCGGACGCGGGAACGTCGTCGGGAACCGCCGGGAGGCCGAGCCGGTACTGTGAATACAACGGCGCGGGAACGCTCGGCAGCGCGTACTCTCCCTCTTCGGGCTCGTAGCCGTCCATCGCCGGGAAGACGACGGCCATCGAGTCCCGGCACCGGGGCCAGCGCTCGCGCCAGAGCGCCACCGTGTAGGAGACGCCGTTGATCGTCGGCAGGTAGAGGTCCGTAAAGGCGGTGACGGTCGACGTTCTGGCCATCGATCGACGTTCCAACGGCATCCCCCAAACCGGTTCCGGAACCGACACGTCCACCGCGGAAGGGGACGTCTGCGGTGAAACCCCTGGGTCATACGGATTGCTGTACCGATGTCCCGGCGCAACCGCGATCCGGGCGGCGGTTGCGCCGGAACTGACTTCCAGTAAACCGTATCAGTCGATCCGGAACGTCACGTCGTGGGTCGACAGCAGCGATCGCATCCGCTCGACGCCGCCCGTCGTGTCCCAGCCGTCGCCCCGGTAGTGTTTGAGCGGGTGCCGGAGCCACGAGTACTCGCGGTGAGCGAACACATCGATCGCGTCGGGCCCGTTCTCGAACAGCGCGACGTGGAGTTGCCACGTCGCGAGCGGCCGTTTCCGCCGGACCCAGCTTCCGGCCGAGAGCCGGCCGTCGCGATGGACCTTCAGCGACGCGATCGGTTCCGGTTCGAACGCCATCTCATCGAGGTCCGTCCGGAACTCGCGGAGTCCGTACTGGACGGTACCGACGTACTCGTCGGGATGCTGTACACACTGTGCGAACCCGCCGAGCGGTTCCTTGATGCGGTGGAGGGTCGGGAGCACGCGACGGCGGACGCGCGTCGTCAGGTCGACCGCGTTCGGGCGGTCGTCGTCGGGTCGATCGCTTCTCGTCGCCACAGGAGAGCGTACCGCGAACGGGTGCAAAACCGTTGTGCTTCCGGTCGCGCAGGTCCGTGTCACAGATCCTGCAATCGGATTCCGTCCTCGACCAGGCGCTGGTTTCGCTCCCGCTCGAGGTGCTCGGCGAGGTCTTCGTGCTCGTAGAGCTGTGCGATCACGTCGGCGTACAGCGTCCGCCACGCGATCGCGTAGATCGGCGACTGGCCCCACGCGCGCAGTTCCGGCACGAGGTCGTCGTAGGTCTCGTGGCGGTCCTCGAACCGATCGATCGCGTCGAGGACGATCCCGGCCGCCTCGCGCTCGTCGTCGGCGTCCGCGATCGCCTCGTTCAGGCGCCGTTCCCAGCCCGCGACGGCCTCCTGCATGTCCGCGGCCGCGGCAGCGTCGTCGTCCGGCAGGCGATCGAGCAACGGCTGTGGCACGCCGAGTGAAATTTCGTCCATGGAGTGGTGTAGCGGGGCCACCCGCAAGAAACTACGGCTCTCGGGCCCCGCGTCGACCGGGCTACGGCCACGTCGCCAGCAGGACCTCGTCGACGAACTCCTCGTCGATCAGGTACTGTTCCTCGCGCCGGCCCTCGCGGTCCCACCCGTTGGCCTCGAGGAACGCGATCGCCTCCTCGTTCGTCGCGGGGATGTTCTGGTAGATCTTCCGGTACCCAGCGTCGTCGGCCCACTCGAGGCCGTCCTCGAGAAGCGTCGAGCCGATCTCGTTCCGCCGGACGTCGGGTCGCACGCCGACCGTCACCTCGGCCGTGTGTCGCAACGACGGGAGTTCGGGCGCGTTGACGTGGAGCCAGCCGACGATATCCGCCGCGTCGGTCGCGTCCGCTCCGGTTTCCGAGTCGGCGTCACCCTTCTCCTCGCCCTCCTCGTCCGGTTCGAACGCGGCGACGAAGAACATCCGCGATCGTTCGTCGTTCGCCCGGATCAGCGCCGACTCGCGCTCGAGTTGTGCCGCGACGTTCTCCGCGACGATGTACGTCCCGTCGGTCGCCACCGTCCGCATCGTCTCGACCACACCCGGGCGATCCTCCTCGCGTGCCGGACGAACCGTGACGGTTCCCTCGTCGAGTTCGAGTTCGGTCGGACTCCCCGCGACGGCGATCCGGAGTTTGCCGTTCGTCTCGACCAGGTCGCCTCGCTCTTTGAGTTCCTCGATACACGACCGGAGTTCGTCCGGCGAGAGCGGTTTCTCCTCGGTGTAGGTGGCCGATCGGGCCGGTTTGGAGTGACAGCGCCCCGTCTCGACGCGGATCGATCGGGCCAGTTCGTCGGGCGTGACCGCCCCGTGTCGCTCGACGTACTCGTAGATCGTCCGCTGGACGGGATCGTCGAACGACAGCGTGGAGTGGACGCTCATACGGCCACCGGCACCGACCGTCGTCATTATTATGCTTCCCCTATCCACCGGTGTCGATCGCGCGCGGCTTCGAATCGCCTCGTTGCCGATCGACTCGGAACCGTTTCGACTCGCCGACGTGGCCGTCACGTCCCGCCAATCCCTCGTTAGGCCGATCGCTTCTCGGCTCGATCCGATTTCGTTCCGATTCGTCTCCGATCGACGGCATTTGATATCGCAGTATATGATTTATTGGGCGATTCGGGCGGCTCGATCCGGGGGCGAACACCGATCGTCCCCCGTTGCGGTCGACTCACAGCGTCACGTTCGCTTCACTCCCAGCGAATCGCTCGGTCGGCGACCGATCGTCCGGTCCACGCGGACCCGACGGTCGGTGCCGGAGACCGCGGCGGTTCGCGCTGGTCGAGACGACTCGATCGTCTCTGGGTACTCGATTCGGTGCCGATCCGGCATCGGGGCCCATAGATCGCTCCGGCAGGCGTCGGGCCTCACCCGAACCTAAGGGCTGGCCGTGGTCAGTCAGTGCTCGTCGCGGCTCGCTTTCCCCCGCTTCCTCGTCGCCGGGCCCGTCGGTTGGCGGACCGCCACCACGGTCAGCGGCACGATCGCCGACGGTGGGGCGGATTCGATCGCGCTCTCTTCGGACCCGACGAATCCCGTTCGATCGGGCCCGCCACTGTCCCGGACCGAACGGGCCTGAATTCGACCCCTGGTGTGGAGCAGGGTTTCGACGGCCGGAACCAGGGGTTCGTGGCCGCCGTTCACCCATCGTCGATCCGTTTTCTCGCACCCATCGACTGGACCGCGGGCCGATTCGCGGCGGACGTCGTTGTACCCGGAAACGAGGAACCGATCGGGGCGAGTGGGAGAATTTCGGATGCCGGACGACGGCTGTCGTTCGAACGGGCCGTCGACTGTGGTGATCGCTCGCGGTGCGGACGTCGCCACCCGAGGCTGGTGCTGGGCGGCGAGACTCCTGCGCGCGGACGTACCTGACTCCCGTCGATCGCAGGGATCGAGTCGCTTGGGATCTGGTCGGGGATCGAATCGACGTCGATCGCCCAGCGTCTCGCCGGACGACCGGGGCGACACCCGGGTGCCCGCGTTGACGCACGGCCCGTCGATCGCGGGACTATCGCGGATCGAACGTGGTCGCGATCGAATCGATCCCCCGGATGTGTCGCCTCCGGGCCATTGGGGAAACAGGGAGTCGCCGATAAACCGCCGAACTGCGTGACCGAGTACGACATCGGTGGGGTCCAGGACGGTCACTCACAAGTAGTAAACCACATACTGCGATATCGAATTGACGTCGTTTCCCCAGGCATGGGCGTCGCCGTTCCGGCGCGAGACGATCGCTCGCCTTCGATTCGAGCGTCGTCGGCTCGCGTGGCGTCGTCGGCTGTGCGACTCACCGATCGGCGGCCCGGGCGAGACCGCTCCGTCCCCGCCCCGTCGAGCCCGGATCGAGTCCGACTTTCGGAAGTTTCGGAAACGGCCCGCCGTGGCTTAAGGGGATCCAGCCGAAACAGACAGTCGTGATCGTCGACGGCCGCGTCCTGCGAGAGGACTTCGTTCCCAGCGAGGTGGTCCACCGACACGACGAGGTGAACCTCCTCTCGGAGAGCCTGGAGCCGCTGCTGTACGATCGGCGCCCGGATCCGGCGTTCCTGTTCGGACCGACCGGCGTCGGCAAGACCTGTATCGCCCGGTACACGCTCTCGCAACTGCGCGAACAGGAGCCGTCAGTCGCGGTCGCCTACGTCAACTGCTGGCAGGAGTACACCCGGTTTCGGGTGCTCTACAGTCTGCTCGAGTCGATCGATCGGACGGTCGGCGTCCACCGATCGACGCCGAAGGACGAACTGTTCGGACGGCTGGCCGACGCCGACGACCGCCCGATCGTCGCGATCTTGGACGAGGTCGACCAGCTAGAGGAGACGGCCGCGCTCTACGACCTCCACCGGCTGGGCCACGTCTCGCTCGTGTTGATCGCCAACCGCGAGGAGGAACTGTTCGCGAGCTTCGACGATCGGGTCCGGTCGCGGCTGCGGGCCGGGACCCGGGTGCAGTTCGACCGCTACGGCACCGACGAACTCGTCGCGATCCTCGCGGAGCGGGCGAGCCAGGGGCTCGAACCGGGATCGATCACCGAAGATCAGTTGCGGACGATCGCCGACGCGGCCTCCGGCGACGCGCGGGTCGGCATCGGTATCCTCCGATCGGCGGCCCGGCGGGCGGATCGTAACGGGGACGAGTCGATTACGGACGAGGTGGTCGCGGCAGCGATTCCGGACGCCCAGTCTGCGATCCGTCGCAAGACGGTGGAGGGGCTGATCGAACACCAGCGCGTCCTCTACGACGTGATCGCCGAGGCGGGCGAGATCGAACCCGGCGACCTCTACGCCGAGTACGAGCGACGGGTCGCGGACCCGAAGACGAAACGGACCCTGCGCAACTACCTGACGAAGATGGTCCACTACGACCTGATCGAGGCCGAGGGAAAGCGCCGCGGTCGGACCTACCAGCCGGTCGGAGACGATGACGATGACGATGACGAAGACGGGGAAGAGGGAGGAGAGAAGGCAGGTGATCCGGGCGCAGATGGGGCTGACGGGATCGATCGCGACTGATACGGTTTACTGTAAGTCAGTTCCGGCGCGACTGCGATCCGGGCGGCGGTTGCGCCGGTACATCGGTACAGCAATCCGTATGAGCCCCGATCGCCGGTCCACGCGCGGTCGCGGTCGGACGGCTAACGGCTATTTTCGGAAGAGGTTCCAGACGACGGACTCGAGGACTCTGACGACCATTTACGCGCCTCTCTGGTGACTATCGGAAATCGGAAACGGCCGTCCGACGCTTATGGGGCGGCCTCGCGATCGATCGCGTATGCACGAGTTCGACCTCGATCCGGGGCTGACGCTCCTGCGGACGGAGTCGCCCCGATCGACGATCGTCCACCGACTGGCCTGTGATCGACTGGCTGACGCCGACGGGCCGGCGTACTGGATCGACGCGCGAAACGCCGCGGCGACGCACGTCCTGTACGACTGCGTCCCCCGGCCGCGAATGCTGGACGACCTGCGGGTTGCGCGGGCGTTTACCGCCTACCAGCACCACTCGCTGGTTCGGGCCGTCACGCGGCGGGCGAGACCCGACACCGACCTGCTCGTCGCACCGAACGTCGCCGCCCTCTACCGGGACGACGACGTGGCCGAGTGGGAGCGCGACCTGCTCGCCGCGAGCCTGGAGACGCTGTCCGAACTGGGACGGGTGCTCGAGTGTCCCGTCCTCGTCACGAGCGCGAGCGACGCCGACGCGAAGCGGATCACCGATCGCGCCACGACGACGATCGACTGCGTCCGCACGCGCGAAGGGATCCGCCTCGAGTCCGCGGACGGCGATCGGCTGACCGAGGGCTACTGGCACGGGGAGTACTGGCAGACGACGATCCCCTACTGGGTCGATCTCTGCGGCGCCGTCGACGCGCTCGATCCCGTCGCCGCCCACGATCGGGGGCTGCTGGAGGTGACGGCCTGATGGGGCGAACGAACCCAACCTACCGCGACGCCGTCCGCCGACTCGAAGCCGACTGGGAGCCGATGCGGCGGGCGCTTCGCCGGGAGTACCAGTCGGACTTCGATCGGCTCTTCGACCGGGCGCGATCGGTCGCCGACGCGGCGGGCCACGCGAACCCGCGGGACCCCGAGCGGGCCCTGTTGCTGTCGATCCTGCTCGCCCACGAGACCGAACTGCGCCGCCTCCGGGCGGAACTGGAGTCCGATGCGGGAACGGGCGAGCGCGATCCCGCTCCGTTGACGGACGAATGA
Organism: Halosolutus amylolyticus; assembly: GCF_023566055.1. Taxonomy (NCBI): domain Archaea; kingdom Methanobacteriati; phylum Methanobacteriota; class Halobacteria; order Halobacteriales; family Natrialbaceae; genus Halosolutus; species Halosolutus amylolyticus. The sequence continues at coordinate 192,968 of NZ_JALIQP010000005.1, forward strand.
GCCCGTACACCTTCGAGTTCGAGGACGGCGTCGTCCGCGAGTGGCGACTGACCGAGTCCGGAGCCGAACCCACGACGGACGCGGACTACGCGCCGTCGCTGTTCGTCGACGGGCCGGCGGACGCGCTCGCGGACCTGCAGGACCGACTCGCGTCGGACCCGAAAGTCGCCGCGACGGAGCGCGAGCGGTGGGCGACCGACCTCCACGAGGCCCACGTCGATGATCGCTCTCGGGTCCTGCGCGTCGACCTCGATCGGGTCGGCGAGGTGCGGACGCTCGCCCGCGAGATCCGGGGCGTCCACGAGCGCGAGACGCACGCGCCCGGCACGTTTCGCCTCTACGATGTCGACCTCGCGCCCGGCTTTCGCTACTGTCTCGATCGAGAGATCGATCCGACGCCAGCCCGCGATCTGCGGACGATGCGACTCGACCTGCCGGAACCCGCGCTGGCCGACGGCGACGTCTCGGGGCTGGAGATCGACGGCGAACCGATCGGCGCTGGCGGTGACGCCGACGACGCCAGCGACGACCCCGCGAGGGTGCTCGGCGCGCTCGGGGACGCCCTCGATCGGCGGGATCCGGACGTGCTCGTCTTGAGTCACGCCGACCTGGTCCCGCTGCTCGCGGAGCGGGCGTCGGACCTGGGGATCGAGGGGTTTCGGCTGGGTCGACGCCCGGGCTGGACCCGCCTCGCGAGCGAGAACACGTACGAGAGCTACGGCCGGGTGGGCCACTCGCCGGCCCGGTATCGGGTCCCGGGTCGGGCGATCGTCGATACCTCGAACAGCTTCCTCTGGCACCAGTCGGGACTCGATGGGATCCGCTATATGGTCGGCCGAACGGGGCGACCCCTACAGGAGGCTGCGTGGGGGAGCATCGGCACCCTGCTGACCTCGCGGCAGATCCGGCTGGCGCACACCGAACGAGGTGTGCTCGCCCCCTGGAACAAGTGGGAGCCCGAGCGATTCGCGGACGTCGCGACGCTCCACGCGGCCGATCGGGGTGGGTTCACGTTCGCACCCGAGGTCGGCTTCCACGAGACGGTCCACGAGATCGACTTCGCGTCGCTGTACCCGCGGATCATCCGCGAGCACAACGTGAGCCCGGAGACGGTCGACTGTCGCTGTGAGTGCGACTCCCGATCGGTGCCGGAACTGGGCTACGAGATCTGCGAGCGCGACGGCTTTCTCCCGGCGGTTCTCGACCCCTTACTCGACGATCGGGCGGCGATCAAACGGGCGTTGCGCGAGGACCCGCCGGAGGCGACGGCCGATCGGCTCCGGGCGGAGTCGGGGGCGATCAAGTGGGTGCTCGTCTCCTGCTTCGGCTATCAGGGGTATCGCAACGCCAAGTACGGCCGGATCGAGTGTCACGAGGCGATCAACGCCTACGCTCGCGAGATCGCCCTCACGGCGAAGGCGCGACTCGAGGACGCCGGCTGGCGGATCGTCCACGGCATCGTCGACAGCCTCTGGGTGACGCCGCGGATCGACGATCCGGAGCCGATCGAGTCCGTCACCGCCGACGTCTCCGACGCGGTGGGGATCCCGCTCGAGCACGACGGCCGCTACGAGTGGGTCTGTTTCGTCCCGTTGCGCGACTCGATCGCCGGCGACGCGAGCGCGACTCGGCCGGGTGCCGGGTCGACGAGCGGGGCGAACCCGGGCCCCCGGTCCCGGGGCGGCGTCGCGTCCGGTCCCGCGGGCGCGCTCACGAAGTACTTCGGCAAGCGCGAGGGCGGCGAGTACCGGTTTCGCGGCATTGAGGTCCGCCAGCGGAGCACCCCGGAGTTCGTCGCGGCGAGCCAGCGGGCGTTCGTCGAGACGCTCGATCGCGAGCGCGATCCCGAGGCGGTCTGCGACGTACTCGGGCGCCGACTGGGCGAACTCCGGCGCGGTGCGGTCGACCCCGCCGCCCTCGAGATCACGAACCGCGTCTCGAAGTCGCTCGAGGCGTACCGCCAGCGGACCCGGGCCGTCGCGGCGCTAGAGCGGTACGATCGCCACGGGATCGATCGCCGGCCCGACCAGTCAGTTCGCTACGTCGTCGTCGACGACGACGCCCGCGGCCCCGAGCGGGTTCGCCTGCCGTTCGAGGGGCCCTCGACGTACGATTCCGACTACTACGCCGCGCTCCTGGGTCGGGCCTGCGAGAGCGTCGTCTCGCCGCTGGGCTGGGATCGGGCCCGGATCCGGGACTACCTGCGCGACGGTGAGCCGGTCCGGCTGTCGAGCTTCGTGGAGTGATCGCGACCCCGAACGGTCCCGACGCCCAAACCGTCCGTTCCGGCGAACAGTCGGCTGTCTCGGCTGGTTTGAGCACTACATTTATACTCATCAACCGGCTTTTGCATACCAACTGCTTATGACAGGGGCCAATCGGCCTGCGAGTCGTCTTCGCTTACGGGTCCGCCAGCGGATCGCATCGAACGCGGCCGGTACCCCCTCGAGTGGGCCGTCGCAGCCGATCGGAACGCGAGTACGGACACTGAGGGGGAGGCCGCACGTATATCCGTATTCGCAGCGAAGGATGGGACAACGCAGGGGGGCCACCATTCGCGAGCAGGCACTCGACATCGAGCCCGATCGGACGGACGATCGCTTCCAGGCATCTGTCTGTCGCCGCGGGTCGACGTTCTCCGTGAGCGTCCCGACACCTATTGACATATGACTGACCCAGATTCGTTTCGGCCGGAGCCAGCACAGATACTGTTAGTCGAAGACAACCCGGGTGACGTCCGACTGACGAAGGAAGCGTTCAAGCGGGGCCGGATCGAGAACGACCTCCACACCGTCTCGGACGGCACAGAGGCGCTCGCCTTCCTCGAACAGCGCGGCGAGTACGCGGACGCACCGCGACCGGATCTCGTCCTCCTCGACCTCAACCTTCCCCGGACGGACGGGGAAGAGGTTCTCGAGGAACTCAAGGGGGATCCGGAGCTTCGATCGATCCCCGTGATCGTCCTGACGAGTTCGCGGGCCGAGGAGGACGTCGTCAGGTCCTACGAACTGCACGCGAACGCCTACCTCACGAAACCCGTCGACCCCGACGAGTTCATCGAGACCGTCCGTGCGTTCGAGAAGTTCTGGTTTTCGGTGGTCAGGCTGCCACCGGAGGGGAACTAATCATGAGCGAGACCGACGCACAGACGGAGTGGGACTGGGAGCGAGAAGGCCCCCTCGAGGAAGCCGGCACGCTCCAGCTCCTGTTGATCGAGGACAACCCGGGCGACGCACGGCTCATCCAGGAGATGCTCCGGGACTCCGACGAACTCTCGCGGCGCGTCAACCCGGACGAGTCGGAGAGCCAGACCCCCGACGTCGTCAGGGAGAACCGCCTCGAGGACGGTCTCGACGCCCTCGCGTCGGAACCCACGGACCTCGTCTTGCTGGACCTGAACCTCCCCGACAGCACCGGACTCGAGACCCTCGAGACGGTCAGCGAGGCGAGCGACGAGACGCCGGTCGTCGTGTTGACCGGCCTGCGGGACCAGGAGGTCGGCGTTCAGGCGATTCAGCGGGGGGCCCAGGACTTCCTCGTCAAGGACGAGGTGACGAGCGAACTGCTCGTCCGGACGATCCACCACGCGATCGAACGGGCCAGACAGGACCGCGAGCGCCGCCGCCAGCGCGAGCAACTCGAGGCGCTGAACCGCCTCAACCGGATCGGTCACGACATCACGCACGCAGTGATCACGACCGAGACGCGGGCGGAACTCGAAGAGGAGGTCTGCGATCGGCTGGTCGAGTCCGACGGCTACCGGTTCGCCTGGATCGGGAGCGTCGATCCGGGGAACAGCGACGTCGTTCCGAAGGCGGCGGCGGGCGTCGAAGAGGGGTATCTCGACGAGATCGAGGTCACCACCGACGAGGACGAACCGACCGGACAGGGGCCGGCGGGAACGGCGACCCGGACCGGATCGGTCCAGGTCGTGAACGATGCGAAGACCGATGCCGAATTCGAGCCGTGGCGCGAACCGGCGCGCGAACGCGGCTACCGCTCCTCGGCGGCGATCCCGATAGTCCACGAGGACCTCGTCTACGGCGTGCTCGGCGTCTACTCGTCGTCGCCGCGCGCCTTTACGGGCCCGGAGACGACGATCCTCGCGCGGATCGGCGACGTGATCGCTCACGCGATCACCGCCATCGAGCGCCGCGACGCGCTGGTCAGCGACGCCGTCATCGAACTCGAGTTCCGGGTCGGGGAGATGGCGGAGGAACTGGTCGAACTCTCGGCGACCGAGGAGTGCACGATCGAGTTCGAACAGCTGGTCCAGGGCGACGAGACGTTGCTGGCGTACGGTTCGGCGCGGGACGTCTCGGAGGAGGCGTTTCGCGACACGGTCGACGAGACGGACGGGATCAGCGACCTCCGGGTGCTCGCGTCCCGGCGGGACGCCTTCGAGTTCGAACTCGTCGCGCCGGCCGCCGTCTCGCTGTTCGAGACGATCGCGACCCACGGCGGCCGCGTCGCCTCGGCGACGATCGCCGACGGCGAGTTCCGGTTCGTCGTCGAACTCCCGCGGGGTCGTGACACCAGGCAGATGATCGAACTGATCAGGGACCAGCACGCCGACATCACCTACCTCGCACAGCGGACCACCGAACGGAGCGATCGCGGCGAGACCGGGTCCGCGTCGGTCCTCGAGGAGAAACTCACCGAGAAACAGCGGGCGGCGATCGAGACGGCCTACTTCGCGGGCTACTTCGACTGGCCCCGCGAGAGTACGGGCGAGGAGATCGCCGAACGGCTCGGGATCTCCCCCGCGACCTTCAACCAGCATCTCCGGACGGCCGAGCGGAAGTTCTTCGACTCCGTCTTCGGGGAGTGACCGCGATCGTTGATAATGGCTGTGTTCGGGAGATTCTCTGCGTCCACCGAGATTGATGCGACCACCACGAAAGCCCCTGCCACCATCTGGTCGAGGGCCTCGCTGCGCGTCTCACTTCGTTCGGTGCTTGCGTCGGCCGTCTCCCCGGATGGTGGCAGTCCCTTTCATTCCTACCCGCAGTGCTACCCTGATCAACCGGTTCGGGTGGGAATGAAAGGGGCTGACGCGGTCGATCCCTCCCGGGCGACGTAAGGACCGGAGCGAAGCGAGGACCGCAACGAGCCCCGGAGGGTCGAGCGTGTCAGGGGCTTTCGTGGTGACCGTACTCCCGTCCACCGTATTCCTGTCTAATCCGATCCCGATCGGAGTAGTCGTTCGAAAGCACCAGGTTGGAGCGTTCGCCCGTGGAAGGTGGTGATGTCCACGTCTGTCGGTGAACTCGGTCCGAAGAACGTCGGCACGGCCAGTCGACACACCGACCTGCCCGGACTGACGGTGACCTTCGAGAACGAGGGGCCGGCGCGATCGTCATCGTGGAGGACGACGAACCCGTCGGAATGGTGACGGACCGCGACGCAGCCCTCGCGATCCACCGGCACGACGACGTGACTGCCGTCACCGCCGTCGACGTCATGACCGAGGATCCGGCGACGATCGAGGCGCAGTCATCGGAGTACAGCCCCTGACGGCGGTGGGTATCCGGTTCGATCGGGTACAATTTTCGACGGATCCGATGGCCGAAATACCGACGTGGCTCGATCGCGTTCGATCGCAACGTGAGCGACGGCGACGAATCGGCTGACGAGCGATCCCGACGCGAGTGTGAACTCTGCGGTGCGTCGGTTCCGGCGGCGAGCTATCACGAGCACTTGCTCAAGGAGTGTTCAGGTCGGTAACGTCGCGAAAGAATCGTGGGGTAGGGTCCGCGCTCAGGCTCCGCGCGGTTCGGTCGCGGGCTGGTCCGCCTCGTCGACTGGCCGACCGGCGTAGGCGACGACCGCCATCGAGATGCCGGTCATGAAGAGGCTGATGCCGACGAGCAGTCCGATCGCCCAGGCCGCACTGGCCGGGAAGCCGGCCCAGAGGAGGCCCGCGAGGACGATCGAGATGACGCCGCTGACGGCGACTGCCGCGCGTCCGGGCTGGTCGGCCATCCGTGCCGCCATCACCAGTTCCGCGACGCCGTCGACCAGCAGGTACGCGACGAGCAGGAGCGTCAGCGTTACCAGCGCGACGACCGGGTTGACGAGCAGAGCGAGACCGGCGATCACCGAGACGACGGCGAGGGTCACCTGCCAGAGCGATCCCTTCCAGCCGCGTGCGGTGAACGCGTGCGCGCCGTGGACGAGACCGCTCAGGACGAGCAGGCCGCCGAGAACGAGCGCGATCGAGATTCCCGCGACGAACGGGAGGGCGATCGCGAGGAGGCCGATCAATCCGACGACGCCGCCGGCGATCGCGAGCGTGCGCCACCCTTTCTCTACGGTGTATTCCGCGGCCGAGTCGCTGTCCGTTGTTACTGAGTTCATTGTAGTCACCGTCACTAACTACGTCGTGTGTGAAGATAAACACGTATTCACGGTTTGCCGGTCTATCCCGAGTCCGGACCGGTCCGCGATCGGGACGAAGACCGAAGCGGTCCGCGATCGGGACGGCGGCAGGCACGCGCGATCGCCGTTCGTCCCGATCGCGGTTGCGACGCTTCTGTGGGGCGTCAGCGTGTGCGGTCCGGCGGACTACTTCTCCTCGACGTGGCGAATCTCGCAGGCGATCCCGCGCGTGCTCTCTCGCATCTCGCGGCCGAACATCTCGGCGCGGCCGACGCCGAACGCCTTCGGCCCCTCGACGACGACCTCGTCGCCCACGCGGATGTCCTCGTCGGCGTCGACGACGCCGGGCGCGAGGACGCTCCCGTGGGGAACGAAGCCGTCGATCTCGACGCGCTTCGTGGGAGCGTCGCTGTCGACCCACCGCTTCGCACCCTCGAGCGTAAAGGAGAGGGTGCCGTACTGGGGCACCATCGTCGCGAGCTGGGTGTCCTCGCGATCGCGAACCTGGATCTTCGGGTAGCGGCTGGTGGTCTGGATGTCCTCGAAGAGGTCGTCGCCCGCGCCGTCACCGAGCAGGTAGTCCGCGATCGCGCGGACGGTGTTGTGTTCGCGGTCGCGCTTGGAGTACTTCAGTTCGCCCGCGAGCGCCTCGGAGAGGTTCGAGATCGACTCGTCGTCGGTGGGGTGGCCGCCCTCGGGAACGGTGTAGGTGATCTCGAGATCCAGGTCGTCTTCGACCCGTTCGACGATGTCGCGGTAGCCCTCGTCGGGGACGTGGGCGACGATCGACGGGTACTCGTTGCGCTGGAGGTACCGCTGGAGGACCTCGCTCACGAACCGCTTCTCGTCTTCGGACCAGCGCCCCGTGACCACGGTGTCGTAGTGCTGAGCGGGGTAGGTCGTCTCGAGTTCTTGCGGGACGACGCCGATCGGGCTGGTCATCGAGACGAGGTGGCCGCGCCACTGGATCGCGTCGTGGAACTGGCGGTGGCTCTGGGACTCGCTGTAGGGTTTCGTCGCCGAACACGGGACCAGCACGAGCGGGTTGTCGAACCGGTTGTGATAGCGGGTGGTGACGCGATCGGCGAACCGCTGGATCTCGACCCGTCGGAGGGTATCCCCGGTCGCGGCGTCGATCTGCGCGTCGCGCAGGATCGGCGTCCGCTCTTCGAGGTAGCCCCACTGGGCGTCCAGTTCCCGCATCGCGGCGGTGAGCCACTGGTCGTGGCGGGCCTGGCCCTCCACGTAGTCGCGAAGCCGGCCGTCACGGATGCGGCGGCGGACGATCCCCAGTTCCGCCCGGAGGGTGTTGACGTTGTGCTCGACGCAGTCCTCGCGAGTGAACTCCTCGCGGGGCGTCTGGCAGGCCGGGCAGGAACAGGGCAACTCCTCAAGATCCTCGAGGAAGTACGCCTCGTCGGTCGTGAGGTACCGGCCCTCGGTGCCCTTCACGGCGGCCGCAGTCTCGTCGAACAGGTCGACGCCGGCGTAGGCGAGCAGGGCGACGTTCCGCGGCGTCGCGACGCCCGAGAAGTAGAGGGCGGTGTCGGTGGGGATTGCCTCGCGGACGGTCACGACGGCCTCGACGAGCGCCGCGCCGTGGCCCGTCACGGACTGGACGTCCGAGAGCGCGTAGGCGTCGGTGCCGCAGTCGTCGGCGCCCTCGCTCGAGACGACGGCGACGCTCGGGTAGTCGACGTCCGGATAGTCGACGGCGAAGGATTCCTGTACCTCCGCGGCGGTGCCGCCGGGGAACGCCCGGTGGGGCAGGACGGTCAGCGCCGACTCGTCGCCCTCGGGAAGCTCGCGATCGGCCGCCCAGAGCGACCCCGCGTCCTCGAGAACGTCGTCGACGAGCGCGGGCGTCGGCCGGGACGACTCGAGGCGAAGTTCGCCCACGCGCGCGGCCCCGTCGCGTGCGTGTACTTCGAAGTACTCGGTCATACCCGATATGACCGCGGCGCGCGAAAGAGGTTGTCGATAGCGAGCGATCGACCGGGAAGTGCCGGCGTCCGTCGTCCGAGTCGACACCGCACCGACGGCGTCCCGGCGGCGGGCGCTACTCGCCGGTCACGGCGATCCCGTCGCCGGTCACGACGACGCGAAGGCCCTCGTACCGGAATCGAACGACGCAGTCGCCCGCGTGGGACACCAGCGCGTCGAGCGCGTCGACGTCGATGACGTCGTGTAACGGCTTCAGGTCGATCGGCGGTCGGTTCGTGTACGCGGCGACGACGCGAATTACGGCGTGGCTGGCCGGTTCGTCCGTCTCGAGTGTTGCGTCTTCCCCCACTGCTACACACCCACAAGTGGCTTTGAGTAACTTATAGATGGTCTTCAGTCAACCAGAAAGCACTATACACAACCGATACATTACTATCGGGGCATACAACGTGTACAGGCAACGCACGTATAGGCGTGACAGACCAGAAGTCCTGTATGCGCTGTCACGCCCAGTGGATGTCGATCGTCGACGAGCGCATTCTGGAGTTCCTGGCCGAGAACGGGGCACGACAGCCGAGCCAGATCGCAGACGAACTCGCGGAGCAGGGGATGGTGTACAACCCGAAATACGTCGGTCGACGGTGTCGCGAACTCGCGGATCGCGGACTGATCGACAACTTCGGCAACGGCATCTACGCCTCGAGCGAGAAAGGGGAACGGTATCTCGAGGGAGAGATTCGTCTCGCGGATGGCGCGTAGCGATCGACCACCCACCCCGTCCGGGATGAGCGGTTGCGGCGGACGAATGCGGACCGGCCGCGCCCGATCGAGTCGTCGACGTCGATCAGCCGCCCCGTTCCGATCGCCGTATCGCCGGCCAGATCGCGACGAGCACGTAACAGAGCCCGAGCAGTCGGGTTGCGGGGCGGACCCACGGTTTCGGCCGGATCTCGTCGGCGTTCTGGTAGGCCGTTCGGATCGCGGCGTCGAGGACTGGATCCGGGAGCACGAGCGCCGGGAGTCCGACCGTCCCGAACAGCGGTCGCAGACCGGGCCACGCCTGGTCCCACTTCCAGGCGAGCCACAGCGCGATGAGCCCCTCTATCCGGGCCATCGGGAGCGTCCACGCCCGTAGTCGGGCCGACTCTGGGTTTTCGAACGCGAGCCGTTCGGCGCGGGAGACGATCCGGTCGGGAACGGCGATCTCGATGACGGCGAAGACTGCGAGTGCGAGGAGCGATCGTCGCATACGCACCCGACACCGCCCGTGGTGAAAATACTGACCGCCTACCCGGGTCGTCGGGGACGACCGCCCGAGTCGTCAGGCCCGATCGACGAACGTCGCCGTCGCGGAGGTGTGGCCGCGGTTAAACGAGAGGATCTTGGCCCGGATCACGTCTGTCTCGGCGAGTCCGCCGGGCAGGTCCTCGACGAAGACGACGAACCCCTCGACCTTGCAGACGGCCTGGCGTTCGCCGGAGTGGTGGGTGGTGAACTCCTCGATCGCGACCGTCCGGACGTCGCCGATCTCGACCGGCGGATCGCGTTCCTGGGCCTCCCGGTGGCGCTCCCAGGACTCCCGCTGCTCGCTGGAGCGGCCGCCGCGGAACCGTCTGATCAGCCACGACGCGAACAGCACCGTCGCGAGCACGCCGAGCGCGATCGCCGTTGCCCAGATCATACGGGGAGTGTTCGGGGCCTCGTCTTTGTCTTTCTGGTGTCGGCGCGTCGTTCGACCGCCGAACCGACCGCCCGTTCGGGAATTGGACCAGATCAGGTATACTCCGCTAGTTCCAAGATCCGATATGGACGAACGAACCGCATCGTTCGGTACCGATCGAAGACCGACCCGACGAACCGTGCTGGGCGGACTCGGGGCCGGCGCGCTCGGAGCGGTCGCCGGCTGCCTCGGCGGGGACGAGACGGACGACGCGCCCGACCCGATCAGCATCGACGATGAACAGGGGTGTGACAACTGCACGATGGTCATCGGGAACTATCCCGGCCCGGCCGGGCAGGCACACTACGAGGACCCGACGGAAGTGCTCGACGACGACGAGGACCGCCCGGCCCAGTTCTGTAGTTCGCTGTGTACGTACGCGTTCACCCTCGACCAGGACGTCGATCCCACGGTCAGCTACCTGACGGACTACTCGACGGTCGAGTACGGCATCGAGGAGGGCGACGAGGGCCCCGTGATCTCCCGTCACCTCGAGGCCGACGGGTTCGGGGACCGGTCGGACCTGACGCTGATCGCCGACAGCGACGTGGGCGGTGCCATGGGGGCCTCGCTCGTGCCGTTCAGCGACGAGGACGACGCCGCGGCGTTCCAGGAGGAACACGGCGGCGACAGCTACGCGGATGACGAGGTCACGCAGGAACTCATCATGTCGCTGATGTAAGCGGCCCACAGTAGGCATCGCGATCGAACAGCGGCGATCGACGGTGGTATCGCCGACCGGGATCGAAGTCAGAACACGAGACGATCGCTCTTTTGTCGGGCCCTCACCGGTTCAGCGCCCACGCCGCGAATCCGAGCGAACCGATCGTCCAGGCGGCGAGGCTCGCCAGGCTCGCGATCGGCGAGGCGACCGCCGGCCCGGTCCCTGCCGCGACGACGATCGCGCTCTCGAAGACCAGTCCACGATAGGCGCTGAGCGGGCTGAGCGCCAGCGAGTAGACGAGTTCCGCGTCGCCGATCGCGCCGGCCGACACCCCGAACGCGATCGCCAGGTCGAAGCCGACCAGCAGGACGACGAGCGCGACGACCGCCAGCGCGAGCGCGCTGCGGGTGCCGCTGACCGCCGCCGAGATCGCGATCGCGACGGCGAGCACCGCCAGCGCGAACAGGACCGTCAGGACGACGAACCGGGCGAACAGGATCGGGGAGTCGGCCCCCGAGTGGGACGCGTAGACCGACAGCGCGTCGTCCTCGAACCGAACCACCGCGGCGGCGACGACCGCCAGCGGGAGGACGATCGTCGCGAGGAGGCCGATCGCCCGCCCGGCGTAGACGCCGAGGACGATCTCGCGGTGGGAGACGGGGTAGGTCTCCAGCACGTCGAGTTCGCCGCGTTGCTCGTCGCCGAGGATGGCGCGATAGCCGTAGGCGACGGCGACCACCGGCACGAGCAACTCCAGGGGCGTGAGCAGGTCGACCAGCGTCGGGACGTAGCCGGCCCGGACGCTCCCGCCGACCCAGGCGATCCCCAGCAGGACGGCGGCGAACGCCAGTCCGAGCACGAAGAACGTCCGGGTCCGGAGGACCGTCCGGAGTTCCCGACCGACGATCGTCGCGAGACGGCGTTTCGGGTCGGGTGCGGCCGGCCGTGAGCGATCCGTCTCGCTCGCGTCCTCCCGGCCGGCCGTCCGGGGTTCGGTGGCCTGTAGCTCGCCGCTCATGCGTGTCCCCCCTGTACCCGGACGGTATCGAGATCGCCGCCGATCGCGGTCTCGTAGACCGCCCACAGCGAGTCGGCGTCGAGTTCGTCTCGCAGTTGCGCGGTCGAGCCCCGCCGTACGATCCGGCCGTCGGAGAGGATCAGCACGCGATCGGCGACCCGTTCGACGAGTTCCAGGTCGTGAGAACTCAGCAGGACCGCGATCCCGTCGTCGGCGAGTTCCGCCGCGACGTCGAACACGTGCATGCTCATCCCCGGATCCAGCCCGCTGCCGGGTTCGTCGAGGACGACGACGGGCGGGTCGCCGATCGTCGCCTGTGCGATGCCGAGGAGACGGGTCATCCCGCCAGAGAGGGCCTCGACCGGTCGATCGGCCGCGTCGGCGAGTCCGACCCGATCGAGGTGCGTCATCGCGGCGGTTTCGTCGCCCCCCACGAGCGACGCGTAGAATTCGAGCGTCTCGAGGCACGTGAACCCGGGCCGGAAGGCGGGGTGCTGGGGCAGGTAGCCGATCCGTCGGGCCGTCTCGGGGCCGTGGTACGCGATCTTGCCCGCCGTCGGCTCGTGGAGGCCGGCGAGCGATCGGATCAGCGTCGTCTTGCCGGAGCCGTTCGGGCCGATCAGGGCCGTCACGGCCCCGCGGCGGAGAGTCGCGGAGACGTTCTCCAGGACGGAGATCGTCCCGTAGTCGTGGTCGATGTCGGTCGCCTCGAGTATCGGTAGCGTGTCAGTCATGGATCGTCCGTGTCGTCTCGTAGCACGTCCAGGCGTGCTCGGCCCACTCGGTGCGCTCGAGCAGGTCCGGGTTGTTCGGTTCGCAGGTCGGTGCCTGGTCGACGATACTGCCGGTTCGCATCCCGGGAACCGAGCCCTCGAGTCCGGCGAGGGCCCTGAGCGCGGGTGCCCGGACGAGCGTCGGCGTCCCGTCAGTCCGGTGCAAGCGCCGATCGATGGCGTCGGTGGGGGAGTACGACATGTCGGCCCGGTCCCCGTCGGCGACGGTGGCACTGCCCTGCCAGTAGTTTCCGGCGTCGCCGTCGCTCCAGACCCGGAGCGGCCCCGACCTCGCGTCGGCGTGTGCGTCGTTCCCGACGAAGTCGTTCCCGACGACGCGGTTCGTCGGGAGCATGGCGGAGACCTCCGCGCCCACGTCGTTGCCGGCGATCACGTTGTTCTCGTAGATCGACGCGGTCGAGCCGACGAGAAGGCCGAGTTCGGAGTCGGCGACGAGGTTCGATGCGACGTAGGTATCGCTCCCGCCGACACTGAGGGCGATCGCCGCGTCCCGGACCGTGTTCCCGACGACCGCGTTTCCAACGGGTCCGGTCATGATGTACAGCCCGGCGTTCTCCTGGCCGCGAAGCTCGTTGTCCGCGATCAGGGCGTCGTTCGTGTGCATCAGGTGGACGCCGATCTGGTTCCCCTCGACCGCGTTCGAGCGAACGACGGCGGTCGGGGAGCGAAACAGGTAGATACCGTTCCGAGCGCCCATGACCGTCGAGTCCTCGACGACGACCGGCGAGTGGTACAGCAACATGCCGGCGAGCCCGTCGGACGGGTCCTCGGGCCCGACTACCGTGACGTTCCGGATGACGGCGTCCGTGCTCTCGTACGTGATGATCCCGCTCGCCGGGGTGTCGATGCGGACGTCCTCGATCAGGAGTTCCTCGGCGGTGTAGGCCCCGATCCCGGCGTCGGTGCCGGCGTAGTACTTCGTGAAGGTGGCGTCCCAGGCCTCGTCGTCCATCTCGACGGGGAGTTCCTCGCCGCCTTTCGTCCGGTTTCCGACGCCTTCGATATCGAGCCCCTGGATCGCGGCCCGATCGGTCGTGACGGTGATCACCGTGCCGTTGCCGTCGCCGCGGATCGTCGCGTTCCTCTCGCCGGCGAGCGTGATCGGGCGATCGATCTCGATCGTCTCCGCGTAGACCCCCTCGGGGACGACGACGGTGGTGTTCGCCGGCGCCTCGTCGATCGCCCCCTGGACGGTGGCCGCGTCCTCGCCGACGACGACGGACGTGGGTCGCTCCGCGAGCCGTTCGGCCGCGTCGACCCGCTCGTCCGCCAGGTCGCGCCGATCGTCGACGCGGTCGCGGGCGACGGTCGCGTCGTCGCTCTCGAAGGGGACCTCGAGCAGCGAGTCCCACGCGTGGAGCGTGCCGCCGTGGGTCTCGGCGAACGCCGCCGCCTCCTCGCGATCGGCGAACGAGACGACGGTGTCCCCGGCGGGCGTTCGTGCATCGCTGTCGACGACGTACCACGCCTCCTCGGCCGCGATCCAGCCGGGGGATCGATCGGTGACCGGGTACCCCTCGTCGGTCAGTTCGATCCCGGTTCCGCCGTAGTCGGAGACGTACACCGCCAGCGGGTGGCCGAACCGCTGTTCGTGGTCCGGCCCGCGCTGGTTCTCGACGAACGTTTCGACGCCGTAGTAGCCGACGACGTACTGGTACTGCGAGTAGAACACCTGTGCGCGGGGGAGTGCGACGTCGTCGCCGAGCGCGTACTCGGCCTCGAGCGTGAGGCCGACCGGCACCGTGTCGTCGAACGCGACGGGATCGGGCGTCGTCGACCCGACGTCGACGGCGAACAGCCCGGCACCGGCCAGCACGAGGACGACGAGAAGCCCCAGAAATATCGTAGTACGAGAGCGGACGGGCACGTCCGACGGTTGGTCCCTTCGAAAAATATACCATCTGGTTCACACCTCGAACGAACCTGTGCCTGCCGCCACACGTCTCGGCGACCTGTATCTGTCCCACACGTCGCGGGTCTGCGGGATGTGTACAGTTGCCGCGCCGATTCAGGCGCGGTCGTCCGCCAGGTCGATCAGCGCGACGCCGTCCGGGACGCGATCGAGCACGTCCGCGGGCCACCCCCGGTGAGCGAGCGCGAACTCGCTTTCCGGGTTCGCGTCGACGAGTCGTGCGACCCCATCCGCCGCGGCCGCGAGGGCCGATCGATCGGTTCGGTCCGGGACCTCGGCGGTGAGCGGGTAGCTCTTCGAGAGCGCCCGCGGGAAGGGGCCGAACGGTGGCTCGACGCGCCACGAGTCGTCGAACCCGCTCCCGTCGGCCGATCGTCCTTCCGTGAGCAACAGCGAGTCGGGGACGGCCAGTCGATCGAGGCGCTGGTGGTGCCGGAGCACTTCGGGCCGGCGAGCGCTCTCGTGGGAGGTGTAGAAGAACGAGCCTTTCGAGACGGGGTCGGTGCGCTCTAGCTGGGCCGCGTGATCGAGCAGGGCGCGGTAGCCGTCGAGCATGGCGGGATGAGCGCGAGCGCGCTGTTCGACGAGTTCGAGGAGGTTCCCCGCGCGGATGGCCTCCTTGATCCGGCGGATCTCCGCGAAGGTGGCGTGGAGGTTGTGTGCGGCCAGTTCCTCCTCGCGCTCCCGGTCGGGCAGCGCCCGGAGGTCGTCGGGAGAGTGTTCGAGACAGACCGGACAGGAGCACGGGAGGTACTCCAGGTCGTCGAGATGGCGAGTGCCGCGCACGGTGAGGTAGCGATCGTCGCGGGCGTACAGGGCGTATGCGGCGGAATCGAAGAGGTCACAGCCCATCGCGACGGCGAGTGCGAACATCATCGGGTGGCCGGCACCGAAGAGGTGGACCGGCGCATCTGCGCCCAGTCCCCGTTTTGCGCCGGCGACGACGTCGACCATGTCGTCGTACCGGTAGTCGTTCATCAGCGGCACGACGGCACCGACGGGGAAGACGTCGAGATCGGTTGCGTCGGCCTCCCGGCCGGCCCGCTCCCGGAGGTCCGGGTAGGTCGATCCCTGGACGGGAGCGTTGACGAGCATCTCGCCCGTGTCGACGTCTTCCGCGATCTCGAGGCGCTCCTGGGTGGTATCGAGTTCCCGTTCGGCCTGCTCGCGGGAGACGTCCGGCGGCGTCGGGATGTCGACCGGCGTTCCGATGTCCGAGCCGATCGCGTGCTGGAACTCGAGGATCTCCTCGGTGGTGACGTCGATCTCGCCGTATTCGGAAAGCTGGAACGAGCCAGAGTCGGTCATGATCGCGCCGGGGAAATCGAGCAGATCGTGCAGGCCGTCCTCGAGGGCCCGTTCGCGAACGTCGTCGGTGCCGTAGATGATGTAGGAGTTCGTGATGAGGATCTCGGCACCGAACTCCTCGGCGAGTCGGCGGGGGCTGATCGTGTCCAGATTCGGATTGATCACCGGCAGGAGGGCGGGGGTCTCGACGGTGACGTCGGCACGCGGCACCGTGAGGTCGCCGATTCGGCCGCCTGCGTCCGTCTCCCGGAGTTCGAAGCACTCGCGCATCGCTCGTCCGTTGGGCCGTCTGACGTAAGTCATGACGGTTTTCGTCCCGGCGATCGGTCGCCCCGGACGTGGTGCCGGTAACGTCTCGTTCCCCCGCGGCGGGGATAGTCGGGTAGCGGGTGCAAGCACAACGCCCATCGATCGCAACTCGGGGCGGCCGTCGGGGCTCTCCGGTGCCGTCACGCGATCGACCGCGAGGCCCGGCGATCGGAGACCGTTACACGTGCCAAACCGATCGTTTCGCCGAGACGAGGGTGTAACAGTCACCCCGTTTTAGCCGGGACACCACCGTAGGCCGGAGCGCATGGTTTCACGAGCGCAGACGATCGGCGTCGTTTTCGTGGCCCTGATGGTCGCACTCTCGGGGGGTCCCGCCCTCGCCGGTGCGACGACATCGACCGCGACCGACGACGCCGGAGACGTGAGCGTAACACTCGAGAACGTCCAGGTCGGCACACTGGAACTCGATACCGTCACCGTCGAGAACGCGACGATCGAAGAATTGGACGTCGAGACTCTCCAGATCGGGAACGAAGCGGAACTCCAGGAGGCACTCAACGAAACGGACGACGAGCCGGCGGAGAACGGGGCTGACGACGAGAACACGACCGACGACGCGGGCAACGCGACCGGCGAAGACGTGACGATCTCCGACATCGAGATCGAATCGCTCGAACTCGAGGACGTCTCGATCGAGGACCTCGAACTCGACGGCGAGGAGACGGACGGTACGACCGAAGCGGACGAGGACGACGCTACCGCCGAAGAAAACGGTAACGTCAGTGACGACAACGCCACCGCCCAAGAAGACGAGAACGCCACTGCCGAAGCGGACGACAACGCCACCACCCAAGAAGACAACGCCACCGCTGAAGCGGACGAGAACGCCACCCAAGAGAACGGGGAAGCAGATGGCCAGGACCTGATCGACGAGGACGCCGACGAACTCACCGTCCAGAACCTCACCATCGAGACGATGGACGCCGAGGAACTGTCCATCGCCGAGTTGACCGTCGAGGAAGACAGTGGCATCCTCGATCGGATCGGCGACTTCTTCGAGGGGATCCTCGGTGGTGACGACGAGGACGGCGAGCAGGAGGACAACGAGTCCGCCGAAGAAGACGGAAACGAAACGCAGGAACAACAACTCGACGAACTCACGATCGAGCAGTTCGACGTCGACCAGATCGCGATCGACACGATGACGATCCAGACGCTCGAAGAGGCGGATACCGAAACGGGACAGCAGGACGAGACCGCAAACGCGGACGAGGACGAGAACGTGACAGCCGAGCAGGAGGGAGCCGACAACGCGACCACGGAGACGGTCTCACAGGCATCCGTCTCGTCGTTCACGATCGGGAACGCGGACGCCGAGACGGTGACGCTCGGCGACGCGTCCGAACTGGAAGACCAACTCGCCGATGACGGTGGCGAGACCGCGGACAACGAGACGGACGAAGCCGCGGACAACGAAACGGACGAGGCCGCGGACAACGAAACGGACGAGCCAGCGGAGGACGGGGCTGACAACGAGACGGACGAGGAGGCCGCGGATAACAAGACGGACGAGACTGCAGACAACGAAACTGACGACGAGAGCGGGGACAACGAGTCGAACGAGAGCGCTGGCGGCTAACCGGAGGAGAGGACGACGCCAGGACGATCGATCGGCCCGCGGGACGATCGGCAACCGCTCCCGGCGGAGGCTCACCCGTCGCCGAACAGGTGATAGTAGGAGACGCCGAGAACCGCCCGGCCGTCGCGAATCGTCCCCTTGCGCACCGCCTCGAGCAACTCCTCGAACGGCATCGTCGAGACTCGGATGCTTTCGTTGTGATCCAGTCGCTGCTCGGCGGTCGGGCGACAGCCGTGCGCGACGAAGAAGTGCAGAACGACGTCGGCGATGCCGTTCGCCGGTTCGACCGTGGTCAGCGGTTCGAGCCGATCGGCTTCGTAACCGGTTTCCTCGGCGAGTTCGCGGCGGGCGGCGGCCTCGAGGTCGTCGTCGTCGGGTTCGGTGCCGCCGACGGGGAGGCCGTGGCTGACGCGGTCGACGGCCTGTCGCCACTCCTCGATACAGACGACGTCGCCGTCGGGGGTAAACGGGAGGACGCAGACGCTGGCCGGTTCCGAGAGGTAGTCGAAGTCGGTTTCAGTTCCATCGGGCAGGCGAACGGACTCGTTAACCACGTCGAACCCCGGACAGGTGTAGGCTACCCGTCGATCGAGCGTCTCCCAGGCGAGCGGATCTCTCGACATACCGGCCGGTACGGCGGTCGCGGTCAAAAACGCCGCGTCACGCTCGCCGGCGTCGCAGGTCGTGGCCGGCAGCCGTCGTTCGCGCTCCGCCGTGGTGCGTTTGGGTGAGGGTGCAGGACCGTACCATCTCTATAACAAAACCACGGATCGGTGAAGGTTCGTTTTCAGAGGGTGATCCATGGATCAGCTAACCGGATTCCAGCGTGACTTGCTGTACGTCATCGCGGGCAAGGACCGACCGTCAGGCCAGGAGATTCTCGACGACATCAACCACTACATCGACCAGCCGGTCACCCACGGCCGGCTGTATCCGAATCTCGACACCCTCGTCGAGAAGGAACTCGTCGAGAAAGGCCAACTCGATCGGCGGACGAACTACTACGCACTGACCCCGAAAGGGCGACGTGAACTGCAACGACGCCAGGAGTGGGTCGACCAGTACGTCGACGTCTAGACTCCGGCGATCTTTTCTCTCGCGGCTCCGGGGGATCGAATACCGGGGCGGTGGCCCGCCCGACTCACTGCTCGTCGAACGAGACCCGCGAGAGATCGGCTTCGAGGTCGTCGACGTGGTCGTTGAAGGCGTCGACGAACGCCGGGACGTCGTCCGCGAGTCGCCGCACGTCCGGTGCCGAGGCCGGTCCGTACTGGGAGAGCAAATAGGTGCCGTCGCTGCCGCCGACCCGCAGGTACGAGGCGACGTCGCCCTCCCACTTTAGCTCCCAGCGCCGGCCCGACACCGTCGTCGCGTAGGTTCCGTACTCCCCGTCGTAGCGGTGGAGTTCGCACGCCATCGCGTTCGCCACGTCTCGGATCCGTTCGACGATCCGATCGCGCTCGGCCACCAGTTCCGCCGTCGACGCGATCGGTGGGAACTCGTCGGGCGTCTCCGCGAGCAGGCCGTCGAACGAGTCGATGTGATCGTTGAACGCGTCGACGAACGCCTCGTAGTCGGCCATCGCGGTCTCCAGTGGGCCGGGTTCCGGCGGCTGTTTGCTCGAGACGACGTAGGTCTCGGCCCCCGAGTTCGGCTCGAAGCGGAGGTACTGGACGTCGCCCGCCTCGTACTTGAGCGTCCAGGTGCCGCCGTCGGTGTCGAACGTCTCCTGCCCGTAATCGCCGCCCTGCAGGACGGCCAGTTCGCGCGCCATCTGTCCCGCGTGGGTCCGGACGCGGGCCGCCAGTTCGTCCCGCCGCGTTGCGACGGCGGCCGCGTCTTCGATCTCCGCGTCGAGTCCGTCGGTCATCGGTGGAGGGACGTCCCCGTGACCAGTAACAGTTGTGCCTCGACCGCGCTGACGTGGGGCGATCGGCCGACCCCCGAACTGACGCGGTCCGGCCACCGTCGATCGCGGCAGTGGCACCCCCGTTCGGTGTGCGATGCCTGTCGTACGGTCGTCTGACTGACTTTCAAGCCTCGCCGCGTTGGCATCGATCGTATGGCACAGCACGAACGACTTCGGGGATGCCGGCCGGCACGTCTCGGTACGCGGTCGCGGGCGACGGGACGGGGCCCGGTCGACAGATGACCGATCCACACCGATTCGGGCGCTTGGTCCACCCCCACGCTCGAACGATCGTCCCGTTCCTCGTCGCGCTGGCGATCACGATCGTCGGAGTGGTCGTCTACCTGGGACTCGTGGGCGTCTTCCTCGAAATCCTCCCGGAACTGGTGGGGTAGCCGAGGCGGGCCGACCGGGAGCCGAACCCGACACGGCGTTCAGCGACCGGTCACACCCACGGCGGCGTGAGTACCACAAAAATTACTACGATCTGGTCCAGACCCGGTTCCCAGTCAATGACCGATCGACCCCCGTCGCCGTCGACACCGCCCTCCACCCCATCGATCGCCGCCGAGACCGCCGCCGACGCCGAAACCGACCGCCGAATCGTCGCGACGACCCCGCAACTCGTCGACGTGATCGAGTCCGCACTCGACTGTCGCCTCGACGAGCGCGTCGTCGCCGACCTCCTCGTTGAACTCGACCGCCACGACTACGTCGAGTGGGTGACCGTCACCCAGTCCGGGGCCGTCGCCTGGGATCTCACCGAGACGCCCGAGCGACTCGCCGACGCGATCGCCGCGGCGGTCGCCGATCGGGTCACGGCGTGGCTCGAGGAGTGAGGACGCCGCGGGGGATCGCGATCGACGTGCCGATCGGGTCCCTCGCGCGGCCCCGCCGGTTTCGATTCGCTCGCTCGTTGCGGACCCGGGACTGACGGGTACCGCAGTCCGGTTCGGTACGACCGTGTCTGTTCGATAACTTCTTTCGATCGGTTTCGCCCGTGATGCACGTCAACCAATAGCGTGGGATTGAAGAGTAGGGTCAGCGAATCGAAACGTGGGCTGGAGGAACCACCATCACCACCTACCGCTCCGGCCCGACTGCGAACTTGTACAGATACATGTATAATGGTTCTGCCTGATTACACGTTACCCGGAAGACCCGGCCCCTACTCAGGGACGTCGTTCGATCGCATGGGCCGGCGCAGATTCGAACTCGCCGAGACGTGCTCACTGCGTTGCGCGCGCCTCGTCTGCTCGAATCTTTGCGGCTACATTTCTGCCCGCTCACGAACACGACTCGCTTCGCTCGTCGGTTAAAGTTCGCGGGCAGAAATGGGCCGGCGCAGATTCGAACTGCGGTTACGGCCACCCGAAGGCCGAAGGATACCAAGCTACCCCACCGGCCCGCATTCGAACTGTGAGCGTCGGATCGTTTAACGCTTCCGAAAGCTGCTGTCGGACCGCCCGATCGCGATTCCGGTCCTCAAAACTCCGCGTACCCGGCGGTATCCAGGTAGTGGTGGGCCACGGTAATCGCCTGGTCGGCGTGCAACAGTTCGGGACCCAGTCGGAGCCGTCGATCGACCCGCTCCTCCAGCGTGGCCGCCTCCGCGTCGGTGAAATCCCGGTGGTCGGACAGCACGAAGATCGGATCGGACAACTCGTCGACGTCGGCGATCGCCTCGCCGTCCTCGTGGAGCTGGACGATCGGCCCCTCGCTCGCGAGGTCGTCGAGCGTAGCCTCGAAGCCGCGGCGATAGACCTCGATGCCGGGGCTGGG
Source organism: Halosolutus amylolyticus (assembly GCF_023566055.1). Classification (NCBI taxonomy): domain Archaea; kingdom Methanobacteriati; phylum Methanobacteriota; class Halobacteria; order Halobacteriales; family Natrialbaceae; genus Halosolutus; species Halosolutus amylolyticus. The sequence goes on from NZ_JALIQP010000005.1 coordinate 214,309, forward strand.
TTCGGCCGGGAGCGCGCCGATCGCCTCGTCGCGGTGCTCCAGTGCCGTGCGCACCAGCGCCGCGGTGGAGCGCTCGTCGGGGTTCAGCCGCCGCAGTTCGCTCCCGTCGAAACTGATCGTGAGTTCGTCCTGCACGACGAGATGGGTGCGGACGTCCTCGCGGATCCCGTGGGAGGTGACGAACGAGGCGGTGATCGATCGGCAGAGGGCGTCGAGCCGTCCGGCGCCGCCGGCGAGGTCGTCGAGCGAGAAGTCGGGCTCCGTGGGGACGTCGTGGGCGATGAGTACGAACTGGCGCATAGCGAGGGAAGGTCGACCGCGGGCAAAGGGGCCACGGTTTTCCGCGGGGCGATGGCCGTGCGGGAGCGAGTCGACGACCCGTCCGTCCCGGGGCTGGCCGATCGGCTCAGGACCGGACCCGGGTTTCGAGTCGCTCGATCGACGACCACAGGCGTTCGAGACCGGGCCGGCCGTCGCGATACCAGACCAGCGCGGCGACGACGAACAGGCCCAGCTGGAACACCTCGTACGGCCCCATCGCGTAGTAGTGGAGGATGGCGTCGAGGAGGCCGCCGACGGGGTCCTCCGGGGGCTGGTCGACGAGGGGCCACGCGAGGTACGCGACCCCGGCGAGATCCCCGGCGAACACCGATGGCGGAACGTCCGTAAAGAGGTGCGTGACGTATCCCAGGGCGAACGCGACGCCGACCTCACGCCGATCGAGGTGGATCGCGACCGCTGTTATCGCGGGAACGAACAACGCGGCGACCAGCAGCGAGTGGGTGAACGTCCGGCCGCCGGGCAGGATGCCGACCGACCACGCGAGGGGTTTGTCGACCAGGTCGGGAAACTGGGTGCCGACGGCGAGGGCGAGGAGGGGCCACGCACGCGGCGGTCGATCGAACCGGAACCTCGTGCTGGCGGTATACAGGAGGTACGCGACGGCGAGGTGTCCCCAGGGCCACATCCTGCGGGGCTTCACCCGTCGGGAAAATAGCCCTGTCGACTCGCACCGGTCGTCGCGGGCGACTGTCCGACTCGCATTGCATAGGCAGGGCCAACGGTTTCGCCGCTCTTGGGTATGGAATGGCTACATGGCGAAATCACAGTCCTCGCAGTCCGGCGGGCAGGAAGCGCAGTTGCTGTCGATGCTCGCGAGCCGGTCGTGCCCCCACTGTCCGGACGGCGAACTCGAGCAGGGAGTCTACAAGGACAACCGGGCGATCGTCTGTGACACGTGCGAGACGCCCCGCGTACAGCTCTGGTAGCGCCCGCGCTACAGTTCGAGTGCCCCGATCCAGGCGTCCTCGCCGTGGACGGCACACCACGATCGATGGTTCTCCGAGCACCGTGCGTCCATCGTGTACCCGCACTCACACCAGTGCTGGGCGTCTCCCGGGACCGGTCGACGGCAGAGTGGGCAGCGAGCGTTCATGTGTGACCACACCACGTGGGTGTACGTAGCCCTTTTCTCGGATGTGAAACACTGTCTAGGGAGTCGATACCCGATCGGGGTCGAGAGGACTCGGTTGGGGCCCACGGGCGTCAGCAGTGGACCGGCGATCGGACGTCAGGGAGGGGCCGGCAATCGAGCGCGCAGGCCCGCGATCACCGCGTTCGGGAGCCGTCGTACTCGTGACCGATGACGAGTGCGAGGGCGTGGAGGGCGAGCAGGCCGACGAACAGCGAGAGCCGACTCATGGAGTCGATCCCGGCGAGGATCACGGGGACGTAGGCGACGGGCAGGAGAGTCCCGATCCAGAAGCCGGCGGCCGTGACGGGGTGTTCCACTGCCATGGGCCTAGCGCATCGTGGTGAGATCGACGAACGAGTCGTCGTGGGCCACGATCCAGTTGGTCATCTGGTCGAGGTCGCTCGACTCGTGGGGAAAGATGGCACACTCGTCGGGGGCGTCCTCGTTCTCGATCGTGACGTGATCGAGGTCGGTCGTCGGTTCGGTCGGCCGTCGGGGCTCGATGTCGGAGTCGGTCGTCATGTGAGGCCAGGCGGCGATGGGGTTGCGCCGACTGGTCCTATCCGGTACCAACCTATTGTTATCGACTCGCTAAACCCCGCGAGCGATCCGGAACGACTGATTTCCGCCCGTTCCGGGACGGCAACGTCGCGATACGTGACCGTCACGAATTCCGACGGGTACGAGGCCGTTACGGGTGGACGAGTGCCGAGACCGGTGGTGTCAATCAGGGTACTGACTCCATTCAACGGACTGTTTACCGGGCGTTCTCGGTCGCCTGTGCGTCCGGTCCCGATCGGTCGCCGCTGTCCCGTCTCATCCGGTCGATCGGGGACTCCGCTGGTGCGACATCCGGTCGATCGGGGACGTCGCCGGAACAGCGGCCCTACACCTCGGGCCGCGCCCCGAGCGTCAACTCCGTCGATCGATCGGCGCCGTCGCGCCAGTAGTCGACGGTAATCGTGTCGCCGGGACTGGTCTCGAGTGCGAGGAACGTCGACAGCGCGTGCCGATCCGGGATCGGTTCGCCGTCTAGCGCGCGGACGACGTCGCCGCCGACCGGGATGAGTTCGCCGCGGTGCTCGACGGCCCCGTCGCTTCCCCGGAGGCCGGCCGCCGCGGCGGCTTCGCCCGCGAAGACGTCGGTGAGGATGACGCCGGTCGCCTCCGAGAGGTCGTTCTCTTCGGCGACGAGTCGATCGACCGTCCGGAGCCCGATTCCCATGTAGGGGTGGTCGTACGATCCGTCCTCGATGAGCGACGGCACGACGCGACTCGTCAGGGATGCCGAGATGGCGAAGCCGATGTTCTCCCCGCTGGTCGCGTTGACGACGCCGATCACGTCGCCGTCCAGATCGACGAGCGGGCCGCCGCTGTTGCCGGGATTGACGGCCGCGTCGGTCTGGACCACGTCGGAGAAGGAGAACTGTCGGCCGGGCGGACTCAGCGTCCGTTCGACGCCGCTGACGATCCCCGTCGACATCGACCCCTCGAGTCCGTAGGGGTTGCCGATCGCGGCGACCTGCTGGCCGACGACGGGGCGATCGTCGGCGAGCGAGAGCGGCGTCGCGGCGTCGGGGACGTGGTCGGCCTCGAGAACCGCGAGGTCGCTGTAGTAGTCGGTCCCGACGAGTCGCGTGCTCGTCCAGTCGCCGTTGATGTACTGGAGGTCGGCGTCCTCGGCCCCGGCGACGACGTGCTGGTTGGTGACGACGTGACTGTCGTCGACGACGAAGCCGGACCCCTGTCCACGCCCCTCTTCCCCGGTGACCGGATCGTTGACGCCGAAGGCCCGAACCTGGGTGACCGAGTCGATCAGCGTCTCGTAGACCTCGGTGTAAACGGAGCCGTCGGCGAGGTTCCCCCGATCGATCTCGTGCGACGAGGTGCCCTCGATCGAGTTGTCCGCCCGGGGCTCGGTACAGCCGGCGACGGCACCGGCAAGCCCAGCACCCGCCGCGGAGAGCAGTCTGCGCCGACTCAATCGCGTCTCGTCCATGTCCGCCGGCTAGGACCCCACCTATATGAACCTCGTGGGGACTGTCCGGTCGATCGAGCACTCGACGATCGTGGTTGTCGGACGGCCGTCGACTGCCGCGCTGGCCGACTGCCGCGTTGGTCGGCCGGCTGTCGACCCCCGCGCTGATCCGAAGGGAAAACGTGTTACCCGCGGCCGCCCGAGTCACGGCCATGCTTACCGACGACGCCCGTGCGCTGCTGGCGACGGGGCCGGTCTGTGACTCCTGTCTGGGCCGCCCCTTCGCCGAGCGGAGTTTCGGGCTGACAAACGTCGAGCGCGGCCGGGCGCTGCGAACGACGGTCGCGATGGAAGACGACGCGGACTTCGACCCCGTCGTCCCCGAGGAGTGCTGGGTCTGCGAGGGCTACTGTGGCACCTTCGACGCGATCGCCGAGACGATCGTCGACACGCTCGACGGCATCGAGTTCGACACCTACCAGGTGGGGTCACAGGTGCCGCCATTGATCGAGGAGAACGAGCGCCTCCTCCGGGAGGACGCCGACCTCGATCCGGAGGCCGGCGAGTCGATCAAGCGCGAGGTGAACCGCGAGGTCGGCCGTCGCGTCGGCGCGGCGACGGGTGCCGAGGTCGGGTTCGAACGCCCGGACGTGCTCGCGGTCGTCGACCTCGAGGGGTTCGATCCGTTCGCCGTCCTCGACGGGGACGACGTGACGAGCCACGCGATCGATCTGCAGGTCAACCCGGCGTTCGTCTACGGCCGGTATCGGAAACTCGAGCGGGACATCCCGCAGACGGAGTGGCCCTGCCGGGAGTGTGGCGGCAGCGGCGTCCAGCTGGGCGACGACGGCGAAGTGGACTGCGAGTACTGCGGCGGCTCTGGGTACATGTACGATACCAGCGTCGAGCAGGTCGTCCGGCCGCACGTCGTCGACGCGATGGACGGCGACGAGGGCACCTTCCACGGCGCGGGCCGCGAGGACGTCGACGCCCGGATGCTCGGCGAGGGCCGGCCGTTCGTCCTCGAGGTCAAACGCCCGCGCAAACGCGATCCCGATCCGGCCGAACTCGAACGTGAAATCAACGAGGCCACCGAGGGGAGCGTCGAGGTCGAGGGGCTCCGACTGGCGACCTACGAGATGGTCGAGCGCGTCAAGGAACACGACGCGAGCAAGCGCTACCGCGCGGACGTCGAATTCGCCGACCCGATCGACGAGGAGGCGTTCGACGGCGCACTCGAGACGCTCGACGGGGCCACGGTCGAGCAGTACACGCCCCAGCGGGTCGATCACCGACGGGCGAACCTGACCCGCGAACGGATCGTCCACGCGATCGAGGGCGACCTCCGCGCGCCGACCGAAGCCGAGGTGCGGGTCCACGGCGAGGGCGGCCTCTACATCAAGGAACTGATCAGCAGCGACGACGGCCGGACCGAGCCGAGTCTGGCCGGCCTCCTCGACACGGACGCCGAGGTGACGGCGCTCGACGTCACCGGCGTCGAGGGCGAGGACGAACCGTTCGAACTCGAGGCGTACTTCCGAGACGAGCCGCGTGCCGAAACCGAGGACGCCGTCGAAGCGACCGACTGATACGGATTGCTGTAACTATGTACCGCCGATCACCAGGACGGGATCGACGATCGGCGGTACCTGACTACAGCAATCCGTATGAGTCCCCGACGGCGAGTCACAACGACTTTTGTGCCGTCCAACGAGGGATCGACACATGCCATTCAGCGTCGACGAAGCGGGGAAGGGGCCGGCGATCGGGTCGATGTTCGCGGCCGCGATCTGGCTCGAGAACCCCGACGCGCTCCCGGACGGGATCGCCGACTCGAAGCGACTCGCGCCCGATCGACGAGAGGAACTGGCCGCCACGCTCCGCGCGGACGATCGGGTCCGCGTCGGCGTCGCCGAGATCACGACCGATCGGATCGACGACCCAGCGACGGACATGAACTCCCTGACGGTGCGAGCCCACGCCGACGCGATCGAGACGGCCGTCCCCGACGATCACGGCTCCAGCGCCGACGTCCCGTCCGGTCTCTGTGACGCCTGCGACACCGACGCCGATCGGTTCGCGGGCCGTGTGACCGACGCCTGTGCGGTCCCGGTCGACGTCGACGCGAGACACGGCGCGGACGACGACTCTCGACTCGTCGGCGCGGCCAGCATCGTCGCCAAGGTCGAACGCGACGCCCACGTCGCCCGACTGGCCGAGCAGTACGGCCCGATCGGGAGCGGCTACCCGAGCGATCCGACCACCCGCGAGTTCCTCGAGCGCTACGTCGCCGACCACGGCGAGTTGCCGCCCGTCGCCCGCGCGTCGTGGTCGACCTGCGAGGACGTCCTCGCCGACGCGGAACAGACGGGTCTCGGGCAGTTCTCGAGCGCGTCGTCGATCGATCCGTAGGGACGGATTTAAGCGCGCGTTTCTCAGAGTGTCTGTCATGATCGACGTCCTCGTCCTCCTCGGGCTGGCGACGGGTGCCACGCTCGTCGTCTGGAAGGGAAGCACGTGGCTCGAGGAGGCGGCGAACACGCTCGCGGCCGGGTACGGGGCTCCGCGGGTCGTCCAGGGTGCGGTCATCGCGGCCGTCGGATCGAGCATGCCCGAACTGGTGAGCGTACTCGTCGCGACGCTGTTGCACAATGAGTTCGAACTCGGCGTCGGCGCGATCGTCGGCTCGGCGGTGTTCAACCTGCTGGTGATCCCTGGCGTGGCCGCGCTGGTCGGGGGGACGATGGACACGAACCGCGACCTGGTGTACAAGGAGGCGCTGTTCTACATGCTCGCGGTCGCGGGCCTCCTGCTGACGTTCTCGCTTGCGGTGATCTACTACCCGCTCTCGGGCGGTGGGCTCGAAGGGACGGTGACGCGCCCGCTGGCGCTGTTCCCGCTCGGGTTGTACGTGCTCTACCTGTTCACGCAGTACCTCGATCTCACCGAGAGCGGCCAGGAACCGGCTGACGTGGCCCTGCTCCGGACGTGGGGCTGGTTCGTCCTCGGCCTGGCGTTCATCGTCGTCGGCGTCGAGGGCCTCGTCCGGGCCGCGATCGGCCTCGGCGAGGCGTTCGGCACCCCCGCGTTCCTCTGGGGGATGGTCGTCGTCGCCGCCGGGTCGAGCATCCCCGACGCGTTCGTCAGTGTGGCCGCCGCCCGCGGCGGTCGGGCGACCGTCAGCCTCGCGAACGTCCTCGGGAGCAACATCTTCGACCTGCTGGTCGCGGTCCCGCTCGGGGTCCTCGTGGCCGGCTCCCTGACGATCACGTTCCCCCACATCGTGCCGATGATGGCGTTCCTGATCCTCGCGACGATCGTCTTCTTCACCGTCATGCGAACGAACATGCTCCTCTCCGAGCGCGAGGCCTGGACGTTGCTCGTGCTGTACGGCCTGTTCGTCGGCTGGATCATCCTCGAGAGCGTCGGGATAACGTCGGTCGTTCCGAACTGAGTCGCGTCTGGGCCCGGAATCGAATCCGGACGGCGTCCCGGGCGGTAGCAATCGCAGGCTGAGTCCTCTTGCTGGTCGCGGCGATCGGTTGGGACGATGCCGATCTGTACGCAGTGTAAAACCCCGGTCTCGATCGATTTCGCGCGCGTCTACGGTGACGACGGGACCGTCGACTGGTGTCCGCGGTGTCGAACCGAGTGAGCGGCGAAAATGGGCGGTCAGCGATCGGTCAGGAGGTGTTCCAGGATGTCACCGTAGGCCGGTCGAGTGACGAGCACCCCGACGAGGACGCCGAGGATCGTGACGATCGCAAAGCCCTGGAGGTCGCCGAGGCTGAGCACGGCCAGGGGCGACATGGCGATGATCGTCGTCGCCGCGGCGGCGCCGATGACCCAGAACGCCTTGCGGAAGCGCGACTCGAACACCCGCCGCGAACTGACGTCGCCCTCGTCCATCACCTCGTCGGCGATGATGACGAGGTCGTCCACCCCCGTCCCGACGACGGCGATGAACCCCGCGATGTGGGAGAGATCCAGCGGCATGCGTATCAGCGCGACGAACCCGAGCAGGATCACCACCTCCGACAGGGCGGTGAGGATCATCGGCGCGGCGACCCGGGCGTTCGTGTACCGCAGGTAGACCACGCCGCTGACCGTCAGCACCGAGAGCAGGCCGATGAACAGCGAGTAGATCTTGTAGTCGTCGGCCAGCGCGGGGGTGATCGAGAACACCTCTCCCTTCTCGAAGTCCAGCGGCGCGGGCAGACTGCCCGCGCGGAGGTTGACTGACAGCGAGTAGGCGTCTTCCTGGGACGGGACGATCATCCGGAACGATGGATCGTTCTCGAACGTGCCGTCCTGCATTCCCCGTGCGAGGTCGCCCCCCATACTGTGGGCGTCGACGGGTTCGCCGTCGACCTCGGTGACCAGGCACCACCGATCGCCCTCGTGGTCGAAGTCGAACTCGCCGGCCTGTCGGTCGTGAATCTGACACTGGCCGACGCCTTCGCCGGTGAAGCCGTACTCATTCATCTTCGACTGGTACTCCGAGGCGGCCTCGTCGGTGAGCGTGACGGAGACGTAGTGCTGGTCCCGCTGCTCGTCGTACGACGCGAAACCGATCGACTCGAAGTCGTCCCGTTCGAGGACGGTCTCGTTGACCTGCGTCCCGTTCTCGGGGTAGTACGCGACGACCGTCACGACGCCCCGCTCGGTGAGCAGTTCCCGCAGTTCCTGTTCGTTCATGTCGTCGCCCCGATCGGGGACCTCGACGACGATCTGTGGTGTGGTGCCGGAACGTTCCGAGACGTCGCCGCCCGACAGTCCGGCCTCGTTGATCTTCGAATCGATCGCCTGAACCGTGTCGTCGCGCGTCGACTGCGTGACGCCGTCCCGGACCTCGCCGTGGTCGGCCGCGCTGTCAGCGCTGTCGAGCGCGCCAGCAAGATCGTCGGTGGAGACGTTCTTCACGAACACCTCGGCGGTGTAGCTGCCGTCGTCGGCGCGTTCGACGCGGACGTCCGTCGCCTCGACGTCGAGTTCCGCGGCCACGTCGCTCTCGAGCGTGCCCGGATCGGCAGAGTCGGTCAGTTCGACGTTTTCGGCGGTCACGCCGACGACGGGCGCGCTGATCCGGGTCCCGCCGTCGAGTCCCAGTCCGTAGACGAGGTTCGTCAAGCCGCCGTCGTCGGCCTGTACGCTCTCGTTCGCCGCCTGCTCGTCCGCGGTACTCTGTTCGGCGAAGACGCCGCCGGGGACGAACAGCGCGAACAGTGCGAACGCCACGAAGACGAGCAACAGCAGGACGCGCCAGTTCGAGACGATCGTGTCCTTGACGTTCATCGTCGCACCCCCTCGAACTTGTACCAGCGAAGGAGACTCAGGTTGAGCATGTAGGTGTTCATCAGGTCGGCCGCGAGTCCGACGAAGAGGATGATCCCGATCGACGCGAGCAGCCCGATCCCGAGCGCGTACGAGACGACCGCCATGACGAGCATCGCCGCCATCGACGTCACCGTCATCACGACGCCGGTCCGCATCGCCCGGTGGGTGCTCTCGTAGAAGTCACCGCTCCGTCGGAGGATGTGGTTGTTCAGCAGGATGTCCGAGTCGACGGAGTACCCGATCAGCAACAGGAGTCCGGCGACGGTACCGAGCGTGAGTTCGATCCCGACGAGATTCATGAACGCCAGCGGGATCACGAGATCCGAGAACGCCGAGAGGACGATCGCGATCGAGGGGACGAACGTCCTGAACAGCAAGAACGCGAGCACGCTCATTCCGACGAACGCGATCGCGACCCCGAACAGCGCCGTCGTCCTGAGCTGGTCCCCGAAGCTCTCGGAGACGCCCGACAGCGACTGGACCACGTCGTCGCCTGAGTCCGTCGGTTCGAGGTTCTCTTCGGCCTGCGATCGTAACGCGCCCTGGTCGGTTTCGGTGAACTGGACGATGTACCGATCGTCCGCCGTTTGCTGGACGGACGACGGGTCCTCGTCGAACGCGGCCGGAATCTCGCTTCCCGGCGTCGACGTCTCGACGGTCATCTCGGTGCCGCCGGCGAACTCGATCCCGTAGTTGGCCGGTGCACCGGTGAACAGGTACCAGCCGCCGATCACGGCGATCGCGACGAACAGCACAGCGAGCGGCACCGCCGCGAGTTGCCGGTTACTGTACCGGGTGTAGTCGATCTCCGGTACGTCGAAATACCCCATATACCCGTCCACTGTTGGTCGGCCCGTGTAAGCCTTCTCAATTTCTGTGACATCCACGAAGACTACTACGGCCGAACCGCGACGCCCTGAAGCCCCTCGAGTACGTAGGCAGAAACATGACGTCGAAACCAGGGTCAGCGTCCGAATCGCCGAAACCGGACTCCGAGGGCGACCTCGCCGACGAACCGTCGGACGCACCCCCCCGCGCCGATCGGATCGTGATCTCGTACCCGTCGGATCTCTCGGACTGGGGCCGGTTCCAGGTCGAGAAACCGTCGTTCCGGGCGTTCCTCAGGAAAACTCGGGAGCAGGCCCGGGCGGGCGACGTCTGGGAGGAGTTCGTCGGCGTCGGCTGCTGTGGCAACACGCTCGACGTGCCGTTGCGCGTCGAACGGGTCGACGGCGGCGAGCGCGTCGACGCGGACACCGAGATCAGCTACGAGGTCCGCGAGGCCTGCGGGATCGAGGGCGGCTGGCAGGTCCAGAGCGCGGGGAGTCCGGATCAGGGCTGACCGCTTCCCGCCCCGATCGCTCGTCTCGAACCGCTCACCGAACTCAATCCGGCAGGTACCGCACGCTCACCACGCCGTCGTCGATCGATCGGCGCACCTCGACGCGAACCGCCTCGAGCCGTGCCGCGCGTGCGATCGTCTCCTCGTCGTCGAGGACGTCCTGGGCGGCGGCCTCCACCTCATCGTCCGGGAGACGGAGGACGTGAATCTCCCCGGTTCCGGCCCGCTCTTCGGTGACGAGGTCGCCGACGTCGGCCTCGTCCGCGAGGGACTTCTCCCGTGTCGTCGGCTCCATGTCGCTATCGACCAGGTCGATCGATCGCCGGTCCTCGACCTCGACCACTTGCCACGTGACCTCCAGCGGCGGATCCGGCGCGACGGTTCCCTCGAGGACGTCGTGAACGTCGAGGCCGGGATTCGTCGCGAGCGTGTGCACCTGTGCGGTCTCGACGTCGCGGACCACGGCCGACTCCGACTCGGCGTGGGTGACGACGAACGTGCCCGTCTTTTCGCTCATGGGTGGCGGTAGGTGGTTCCCCGTTTTCCGGGTTTCGGCTTCCGGATCCCGGTCCTGTACCCGCCCCGGTCTCCTCAAAACTCGACGCCGTCGCCGATCGAGATCGTCCCCGAGTCGACGACGTTCGCGTTCAGCCCGCCGCGGTGGACCAGTGCGGCGACCGCGCCGTCCGTTTCGGCGAGCGACTCCATGTAGCTGCAGGGTTCACAGAGCCGGACGCCGACGAGCGTCGCGTCCCCGACCCGGAACTCCCGATCGACCAGGTGATTCAGCGGAACGTCCCGCGTCAGGACGTTCCGTCGCGTTTCGCGCGGCCGAAGCTCCGTCCCGTCGTCGCGGGCCGCCGCGTCGAGCGCTTCCCGTTCGACGAGCGTGACGTCGGTCGCCTCCGGCAGGTCCTCACGGCGGTCGTACAGCCCCTGCTCGCGGAAGTACCGATCGCCGCGGAGTCCACGACCGGCGACCGCTTCGACGGAATCGCGTTCCCGCATCGGCTCGCCCGAATCCGGCGCAACGTAGATCCCCTCGACGGTTCCTCGAGCGTCCATGGTAGTGAGTTGGTCGAGCGGGGCAAAACCCTTTGGAGACGCCGGACGGGGTCTCGAGGCCCGCGGACGATCGATCGCGTGACGGAACGCCTTTACACCCGGCCGTCGCCCGCACAGGTATGGACGTCGACATCGGAAACGCGCTCGCGTCGGTCGCCTCACCGGGCGTCTCCCGGGAGGCCCTCGATCGGCTGGACGAGCAGGTCGCGGACGCACACGAACGGATCGAGCAGGGGATGGCGAACGCGGATCACGGCTACGAGGCGCTCAACCTCCCGGAGCGGACCGACCCGGACGCGATCCGCGCGACCGTCGACCCCCTCACCGACGCCGGCGCGCTGGTCACGATCGGCATCGGCGGGAGTTCGCTCGGGGCGGCGACGATCGTCGACGCGCTCAGTTCCGACACCGAGACCGTCTTCCTCGACAACGTCGACCCCGAGTGGGTCACCGCGCACCTCGATCGACTCCCGCTCGAGGACACGGCGATCAACGTGGTCTCTCGATCGGGAACGACGGCGGAGACGCTCGCGAACTTCCTCGTCGCCCGCGAGGCGTTCGAGTCGGCCGGCGTCGACTGGACCGAGCGAACGATCGTGACGACCGGCGAGTCGGGGCCGCTTCGCGACCTCGCCGATCGGCACGACCTGCCGTCGCTGAAGGTTCCGGACGGCGTTCCCGGCCGGTTTTCGGCACTCTCGGCGGTCGGGATGGTCGCCGCGGCGGTCTGCGACCACGATCTCGATGCCCTGCTCGAGGGGGCCGCCGCCGAGGCCGAGACGCTCACCGGGTCGCTCTACGAGTGTCCCGCCTACGCCTACGGCGCGACGACCTACGCGCTCGACGCTCGCGGGGCCGGGATGAACGCGATGGTGCCCTACGCCGAGTCGCTCGAGACCTACTCGGAGTGGTTCGCCCAGCTGTGGGCCGAGAGCCTCGGGAAGGACGACCTCGGCCAGACGCCGCTTCGCGCACTCGGCGTGACGGACCAGCACTCGCAACTCCAGCTCTACCGCGCGGGCCCGCGAGACAAGGTCGTCACGTTCGTCAGACCCACCGAAACCGCGGACCGATCGATCCCCGAAACCGAGGTCGACGACCTCGCCTACCTCGGCGACGCCTCGCTCGGCGACCTCCTCGCGGCGGAGTTCGAGGCGACCGAGGCGAGCCTCGCCGCCGCCGGCCGGCCGAACGTCCGCGTCGAGATCGATCGGGTCGACGAGTACGAACTCGGCGGCCTGCTGTACGGGATGGAAGCCGCGTGCGTGCTCGCGGGCGAACTCTACGGCGTGAACACGTTCGAACAGCCGGCCGTCGAGTGGGCGAAGAAGGCCACGCGAGGGCTGCTCGGCGGGGGCGAGTTCGCGGAAGCCGACGCGGTCGCCGAGAAGACGGAACTCCGGGTCGAGCAGTGACCGGTGACGATCGGGCGAGCGGATCGGCGGTCGAACACCGATCCCAAAAAATCCATAGTTCGATCCGGTGATGGGTTCGCTATGGGTTACAACACTGGACTCGACTACGCGCGCTGGACGAAGCGCGGACTCGGCCTCGGCGTCGCGATGTTCGTGCTCGGGGCCGCGATCGCGGGACTTGGCACGCAGCTGTTCGGCTCGCTCCCCGAGTGGGAACTCACCCTCGCCGTCGACATGATGGTGCTCGGCATCGCAACCGGCTTCGTCGCCGTCTTCGGGTTCGGCGTCGTGCTCCCGCTGATCGAGTGAGCGGCCACCGGACCGAAGCCCGTGGTCTCTCACTCGGAACCGAACCCGGTAGCCTCGCGGCGGCGATCGGAAGTGACTCCGGTAGCGTTGCGGAGGCCATATGTGGATACGCACGAACGGTGTACTATGAACGAAACCGCACGGGCCGACGACGCCGGCCCGTACGCTTCCGGGGCCGCACCCGCCGTCGGGACCGTTCTCGCCGCCGTGACGGTCGCCGCGATGGCCGTCCCCGTTCGCCGCGGCGTCGACGATCCCATCGTCTGGACCGGTGCCGCCTTCGCGCTGGCGGCGGTCCTCGCCTTTCTCGGCAGTCGACACGGTCGGATCGATCGCCAGCTCGCCGGCTCGATCGCGGCCGCGTCGAGTTTCGCCGTCGTCTTGCTCTCGGGCTACGCGCTGAACCAGGGCGTGTCCGTTCCGGTGACGCTCCCGGCGATCGGGTGGTCGATCTCGCTGTTGTTCACGGCCTTCCTCACGGCGGGGGTCGCCACGGGGATCGGCGTCGCCGACTACTTCGGGATCGGCGGCCGGGGGCTCAAGGCCCGCGGGCTCCAGGTCACGCTGTTGCTCGTCGTCGGTCTCTCGGGGCTGATCGCGGCGCAGGTCGCGACGATCCTGCTCGCGCTCCCCGTCTTCGCCGTCGTCGAACCACCCCTCTCACAGCTTCAGGCCGTCGTACTCAGCCAGTTCGGCATGGCGTTCGGAACGGCCGCCGTCGCGGTCGGCTACCTCGCGGTCCGCCAGTTCGATCGGTCGTACATCGACCTGAAACTGCCGACGAAGCGTGATGCCGCCTGGACGATCGGTGGAGTCCTCGTTCTGTTCGGTGTGCTGTTTTCGATCTCGCTCCTGTTCCAGTCGACGGGAGTCGAGAGCGCCGACCACTCGACGGCCCAGCAGGCCCAGGAGAACCCCGAGATCATGCTGGTGCTGGTCCCCGCCGCGATCCTGATCATCGGGCCCTTCGAGGAACTGCTCTACCGGAACGTTATCCAGAAATCGCTGTACGAGAGCTTCTCGCGCGTCGGAGCGGTCGTCGTCGCCAGCGTGATCTTCGCGTTCGTCCACGTGCTGGCCTACGGCACCGCCGGCCCGGGACAGATCATCGCCAGCCTGACCGTGATCTTCGGGCTCTCGATCGTCCTGGGGACGATCTACGAACGCACCGAAAATCTCCTCGTGCCGGCGCTCGTCCACGGCGTGTACAACGCGATCCTATTCGCGAACCTGTACTTCACCTACGCCTGATACGGATTGCTGTACCGATTTACCGGCGCAACCGCCGCCCGGATCGCGGTTGCGCCGGAACTGACTTACAGTAAACCGTATGAGTATCGCTTCTGCTTGCCCATCGTTTCCGCCCGTCGTTCACCGGGGACTCACGATCTCCTGGGACTGTCGGTTACCCGCGACCGGCTCCCCGTGCCGTGGTTGCTGACGATGGTGTCAGAACGAGAGTCTATAGTAGCCACTGAAAGTCAATGCACACCCGATCTCAGGCCGGCGTTGCGATCAGTGTGTAACTCGTTTCAGTGGCTACTATAGTTCCTACGACGGATTCTTCCGGGCGAGCTGTGAGCCACAGATCGGGCACCGATCCTTCTCCTCGTCGAACTCCCGTCCACAGCCCTGGCACTGGTAGCGCCACTGGCGCTGTTCGTCGATTCCCTCGCGGGCGATCACCTGGACGTCGACGTTCAGTTTCTCGGCGACGTTTTGCATCGCGTAGTCGTCGGTGACGAGCGTCCCGTCGAGTTCGAAACTGGCCGCGACGAGTCGAACGTCAGTTTCCGAGAGGACCCCGAAATCGCCGGATTCCCTCGCCGCGCGCTGGACCTTCTCCGTGGTGTCCTCGTTCGGGATGTGGATGTGCATCCCCGAACCTTCCATCGCGTCGTAGCGATAGGCGCTCTCGTCTTCGAGTTCCTCGCGGACGAGCGGGATAGTTGCAGTCTGTTCTGTCGTGTGAAAGTCGTGAATAAAAGCCGAGGAGTCGAGAACGTACATACCGTTAGCGCTGGACGACAATGTAGTCTTTCACCGCCTGGACGCGGCCGACGGGGACTAGGAAGCGGCCGGTGTCGTCGAGGTCGAAGTCGACGTTCCGGGGGGACAGTTCGTCGTCCGGTTCGATGACGAGGTCGTGGAGTTTCCCCGATTTGAGGTCCATCGTGATGTTGTAGAGCATTCCCAGTTCAGTTCCGTCCGATCCCATGACGGACTTCCCCGAGAGGTTTTCAGCGAGTATATCGCTCATGCATACCCGTATTTACTAATCGGTATTAAAAACCATGGGGTCGCTGCGAGGCGCTGTCACGTTCCCGACGCTATCGACGACTCGTGCCGGTCGCTCTCACCGTTCGTCTCCGGGTTCCGTCCGATCGTCGGTGATTCCCGGATCGGGATCCCGTCGGACGGCCAGCCAGCACCGATCGGCCGCGAGCACCCGCCGGACAGCACGGATGACGATGGGTTTAACTACCGCTCCGCCGACGCGTTAGACAAGACCTTCTCGGGTGGTCACCATGTCTGATTCGGATACACACGACCCCACATCTCTGCGAACCCCGATCGTCGCTGTCCTCGGACACGTCGATCACGGCAAGACGAGTCTCCTCGACAAGATCCGCGGTTCCGCGGTGATCGAGGGCGAAGCAGGTGCGATTACCCAGCACATCGGCGCGACGGCGGTCCCGCTGGACGTCGTCTCCTCGATCGCGGGCGAACTCGTCGATCCCGACGACTTCGACCTCCCGGGACTGCTGTTCATCGACACGCCGGGACACCACTCCTTTACGACGCTTCGCTCCCGCGGGGGCGCGCTCGCGGACATCGCGATCCTCGTCGTCGACGTCAACGACGGGTTCCAGCCCCAGACGCTCGAGGCGCTCGACATCCTCCGACGGTCGGAGACGCCGTTTATCGTCGCGGCGAACAAGATCGACACCGTTCCGGGGTGGAACGAAAACGAGAACTCCCCGATCAACGACACGTACGAGTCCCAGTCCGATCGGGTCACGTCGCGACTCGACGAGAAACTCTACGAGATCATCGGCAACCTTTCCGACGAGGGATTCTCGGCCGACCTGTACTGGCGCGTCCAGAACTTCCAGCGCAACGTCGGCGTCGTTCCCGTCTCGGCGATGACCGGCGAGGGCGTCCCCGACCTGCTGGCCGTGATGATGGGGCTCTCCCAGCGCTACATGAAAGAGGAGATGGAGATCGACGTCGCCGGCCCCGGCGTCGGCACCGTCCTCGAGGTCAAAGAGGAGAAGGGCTTCGGGAAGACGATCGACATCGTCCTCTACGACGGGACGATCCGGGCCGACGACACGATCGTCGTCGGCGGCCAGAACGATCCGATCGTCACCGAGGTCCGGGCCCTGCTCCAGCCCCGGCCGCTCGCGGAGATCCGGACCGAGAGTCGGTTCGAGAAAGTCGACGAGGTCTCGGCGGCCGCCGGGATCAAGGTCGCCGCGCCGGAACTCGGCGACGCGATGGCCGGCGCACCCGTCCGCGTCGTCCGCGATCGCGACCTCGACGACGTCATCGACGAGGTCGAGGCCGAACTCGCGGACATCGCGGTCGACACCGAAGAGCAGGGCGTCGTCGTCAAGGCCGACACGCTCGGCAGTCTGGAGGCGATGGCCGACGCCCTGGAGGACGCGGAGGTCCCGATCGTCCGCGCCGAAGTGGGCGACGTCGCACCCCGTGACGTCTCCGTGGCCTCGACGGCGGAGGATCCGAAACAGCAGGTCATTCTCGGGTTCAACGTCGACGTGCTGTCCGACGCCGATCGGCGCGCCGGGGTCGACGACGTGACGATCTTCACGGACGAGGTCATCTACCAGTTGATCGAGGAGTACGAGGAGTACGTCGAGGAGATCGAACGCGCCCAGCAGGACACCATCCTCGAGAACATCGTCCGGCCCGCCCGGTTCCGGATCCTGCCGGATCACACCTTCCGCCAGAACGACCCCGCGGTCGTCGGCGTCGAGGTGAACTCGGGGACCGTCCAGAACAACACGAACGTCGTGAAATTCGAGGGCAACGAACCCGAACGCGTCGGCCAGATCAAGGGCATCCAGGAACAGGGCGAGGACGTCGACGAGGCCCGCGCCGGCAACCGCGTCTCGGTCGCGATCGACGGCCCCACCGTCGGCCGCCAGATCGAGGAGGACGACGAACTCTGGACCGAGATCCCCGAGAAACACGCGAAGATCCTCGAACAGGAACTCGCGAGCGAGATCCCCGGCGACGAACTCGAGGCGCTGAACATGTACCTCGACAAACAGCGGAGTCGCGACCCGTTCTGGGGCAAGTGACCGATCGGTCGTCGATCGCACCGTCGCAGTAGCGTTTCTCATCGCCGCGCGTCGAATCGCCCGGGACGATGCTTCTTTCATACGGACTGCTGTAGTCAAGTACCGCCGATCGCCGACCCGTTCTGGTGATCGGCGGTACATAGTTACAGCAATCCGTATCAGTCGGCCGTCTCGACGGCCCGCGAGCCGTGGGTCTCCGCACGGCTCCGAACCCGGTCGATCGCCTCCCGGACCGAGTCGGGATCGTCGATCGCCGATCGATCGCAGCGGAGATTCAGCCAGCGACGCTCGAGGACGAGTTCCGCGTCGGTCAGCCGAACATCCTCGACGTCCGCCCACGGGACGAATTTCTTCGCGTGGGCCCGATCGATCACGAGTCCGGCCTCGTGGGCGCGGATCTCCGGCGGGTTCCACCGATCGCTCGGATCGAAACTGTTCCACGTTCCGCCCCAGTTGAACCGGATCGAGAGGAGCATGACGAGGCCGTACATCGACCAGACGAGTCCTCGCGCGTTCCCGTACCACGCGCCGAGAACGCCGGCGAGGATCAGCAGTGTCGTGAACGCGGTAACGACGGATTCGCCGGACCCGAACCCGACCCGGTGGTACGACCAGGTCGCCGCCGGTTCGTCGGCGGCGACCGCGGTGACGTACCGGTTCCGGGCCATCCGATCGACGCCGTAGGCGGCGACGCCGGTCAGGAGGACCAGCACGATCGCGACGACGGCGAAGCGCTCGGTGACGACGGACGGTGCGAAACCGTAGCCGAGCAACGTCCCGGCGAACGCCGCCGGCGGGACGTAACAGGCGAGGCGACGCCAGCGGCTCCCCCCGATCCGTTCGGGGAGGCCGTGGGCCCGGCTGGCGACGATGTGGCCGACGATCGCCACGGCGGTGACCGTACTCGGGAGGACGCCCAGAAGCGTCGCGGTCGTCGCACCGGCGACCAGGCCAGCGATCGCCACGATCCCGGTGACGACGAGGCCGAGGTAGAACCCGAAGCCGGCCTGGAAGCCGACGTCTGGTTCGCCGACCGCGACGGAAGCGGATCGGTCGTGAGTTGCCACGCTGTTCTCGACTTCGATGCTGGCGTATAAAATAACCCCGGTCCTGTTACTCGATTGTTACTCGATCGGCCGGGACTGCACAGCCGTTCGTTCGGGTCGTGCGGCCGATAGAGTCGGACGAGCACGCACCTGCCCCGTCCAGAATTAACCGCCTGCTCGTGGTAGCCCCGCCCATGCTCGTACAGTTCCGGCAGTACAAACACGAGGAGGTCCAGTTCGACGACAACCGGACGACCGGCGAGTCCCAGACCGAAGACACAGTGAACCCGGAGTCCGAGGAGTACTTCGACAAAGACTTCGACGAGTTCGACGTCGAGACGTGGGAGACCGTCGAGTACGAGGGCGACCCGGTCCAGCGCCGCTCCGTCACGATCGACGGGGTCACCGCCGTCTCCGTTCCGAAGGAGTCGATCGCGGAGGGAGACTCGGATCTTCCCGGACGGACGATCCAGATCCGGATGGAGGGCGGTATCGAGGAGTTCGATCGGGCCGCGATCGTCGAGGTGCAGGACGAGAATCCCGGGTAGCCGGCGGGCGAATCGATCGCCGGAACGGCGACGCCGCACGTCGGCTCGAACCTGTCACAGGCGAGAATGACAGCGTTTCCCGGTGGCGATCCGGTCCCGAAATCGTTTTCAACTCGTCACTCGGACAGTCGGTATGCCGACGGAATCGGACACTCATTATGACCCCTCACTGGGGAACAAGTTCATCTTCGTCACCGGCGGCGTGATGTCCGGACTCGGGAAGGGGATCACGGCCGCGAGCACCGGCCGTCTGCTCAAGAACGCCGGGTTCGACGTCACCGCCGTCAAGATCGACCCGTACCTGAACGTAGATGCGGGGACGATGAACCCCTACCAGCACGGGGAAGTCTACGTCCTTGAGGACGGGGGCGAGGTCGACCTCGACCTGGGGAACTACGAGCGGTTCCTCGACGTCGACATGACCTCGGATCACAATATCACCACCGGGAAGACCTACCAGCACGTCATCGAGAAGGAACGTGCCGGCGACTACCTGGGGAAGACGGTCCAGATCATCCCGCACATCACCGACGACATCAAGCGCCGCATCCGCGAGGCCGCCGAGGGGACCGACGTCTGTATCGTCGAGGTCGGCGGCACCGTGGGCGACATCGAGGGGATGCCCTACCTCGAGGCCCTGCGCCAGTTCGCCCACGAGGAACCCGAGGAGAACGTCCTGTTCGTCCACGTCACGCTCGTTCCCTACTCGAAGAACGGCGAACAGAAGACCAAACCCACCCAGCACAGCGTCAAGGAGGTCCGATCGATCGGCCTCCAGCCCGACGTGATAGTCGGCCGCTGCGAGGACCGACTCGATCCAGAGACGAAGGAGAAGATCGCACTGTTCTGTGACATTCCTACCGAAGCGGTCTTCTCGAACCCTGACGTCGAGGACGTCTATCACGTCCCGCTGATGGTCGAGGACGAGGGACTCGACCAGTACGTCCTCGAACGGTTCGGACTCGCAGACGAGGCACTCCCCGGTGGCGAGCGGACGAACGACTGGCGCGAAATCGTCACGACCGAAAAGAACGGGTCGGTCGACGTCGCGCTGGTCGGCAAGTACGACCTGGAGGACGCCTACATGTCGATCCACGAGTCGCTGAAACACGCCGGCTTCGAGTGCGGGGTCGACGTGAACACCCACTGGGTCTCCGCCGGCGAGATGGCCGAGGGCCACGACGGCCAGCTCGACGACGTCGACGGCGTCATCGTCCCCGGCGGCTTCGGGATGCGCGGCTCGGAGGGCAAGATCGAGGCTGTCCGCTACGCCCGCGAGAACGACGTGCCCTTCCTCGGACTCTGTCTCGGCTTCCAGATGGCCGTCGTCGAGTACGCCCGGAACGTACTGGGACTCGAAGACGCCCACTCGGCGGAGATGGACGAGGAGACGCCCCACCCGGTCATCGATATCCTGCCGGAACAGTACGAGGTCGAGGACATGGGCGGCACGATGCGGCTGGGCGAGCACACGACCGTGATCGAGCCGGAGACGCTCGCGTACGACCTCTACGGCGACACGTCCTGCTCGGAGCGCCACCGCCACCGCTACGAGGTCAACCCCGAGTACTTCGATCAGTTCAAGGAGGTACCGCTCGTCTTCTCCGGTACCGCCGGCAACCGGATGGAGATCCTCGAACTCGAAACCCACCCGTACTTCCTCGGGACGCAGTTCCACCCCGAGTACACGTCCCGGCCGGGCCAGCCGAGCCCGCCGTTTCTCGGGCTCGTCGAGGCCGTTCTCGAGCAGACCGACGAATCGGCAGCCGACGCCGACACCGATGCGGAAACGGAGGTAACCCACTGATGGTAGACACGGACACGTTCGTCCCGGACGCAGTTGCAGAGATCGAAGACGAAATCGGCGACGCGAGCGCCGTCATCGCCCTTTCGGGCGGGGTCGACTCCTCGGTCGCCGCGGCGCTCGCCTACGAGGCGATCGGCGATCGACTCACCCCGGTCTACGTCGACACCGGCCTGATGCGGAAAGGCGAGACCGTACAGATCCGCGAGACGTTCGACTACATGGAGTCGCTGCGGATCGTCGACGCGAAAGATCGGTTCCTCGACGCACTCGCGGGCGTGACCGACCCCGAGGAGAAACGCGAGGTCATCGGCGAGCAGTTCATCCGCGAGTTCGAGCGCGAGGCCACGGACGCGGGCGCCGACTACCTCGTCCAGGGGACGATCTACCCCGATCGGATCGAGAGCGAGGGCGGGATCAAGTCCCACCACAACGTGGGCGGACTCCCCGACGTCGTCGACTTCGAGGGCATCGTCGAACCCGTCCGCGACCTCTACAAGGACGAGGTTCGAGAGGTCGCACGCCACCTCGGACTGGACGAAATCGTCGCCGAGCGGATGCCGTTCCCCGGCCCGGGGCTCGCGGTGCGCGTGATCGGCGAGGTCACCGAGGAGAAACTCGAGGTCGCTCGCCACGCCTGCCACGTCGTCGAGGAGGAACTCGAGGAGTACGAGCCCTGGCAGGCCCTCGCGGCCGTGATCGGCAAGGCGACGGGCGTCAAGGGTGACAACCGCGTCCACGGCTGGGTCGTCTCCGTCCGCTCGGTCGACTCCCGGGACGGGATGACCGCCCGCGCCCAGGAGATCGACTGGCAGACGCTCCAGCGGATCCAGTCGCGGATCACCGGCCAGAACGAGAACGTCGCCCGCGTCGTCTACGACGTAACCCACAAACCGCCCGCGACGATCGAGTACGAATGAGCATGGACGCGATCGTCGCCGGTCCGGACGAGGACGGCATCGCGGACGCACTCGAGACCGAAGGCGTCGAGGTGACCCGCGTCACCGGCGTCGTCTCGCGGCCCGCACTCGAGGAGGCGGGGATCTGCGATGTCGCCCTGTACGTCCTGACCGACGTCGGGCAGGCGACGACCATCCCGATCGCACACGACCTGAACGACGACCTGCGAACGGTCACGTACGCGCGGGAGACGATCCCCGAGTTCGTCAAGGGGCAACTCGATCTCGCGATCGACCCGCAGTTGATGGACGCCACCGTCGTCGCCGAAGAACTGACTGGCTGACGGCCTGATCCGGATCGGTCGGCCGCCGTCCAGCTGTCAGCTCGACATAAAGTTAATTTAAAACAATTATAAACACTCACATCTCCGGTATAAACTTTCTCGGACCGGTTTTCGATCGGTTGAATTCGAATTGAATTCGGGAGAATTCGACATAAGACTCCGATACCGTCTCCCCCGTTCAAGTGGGTCCCGCCACAAGACTCGCGTGGAGGTCGACGGGCAGACCCCACCGAAGGCACCCACAGCCTTGCCCCGTGACTTCCAGCAACCCCACCACAGCACCCTTCCCCCACCATTGCCACACCGTTTCCCGTTCGACCTCGCAGGCGTTTGCACCGGCCTGCGACGTCGCGCGGTTCTGGCACCCGGGGCGTCCCCGCGCCCCGGACGCGTTTTCGTACTCGACAGAGGCGGCTATCCGTCCGATCGATCGTGAAGCCGCTGTAACACCGGAATCTCCTCGCGTCGCTCCCCGTCGAGCAACGTCCAGTCGACGCCCGTCGGCTGGCGCTCGACGGGTGGCCGAAGCGTCCGCTCGGTCGTGACGACCAGCGTCATCGCGACGTCGTGGTCACCGATCGCGACCGGGTCGTCGATCACCTGTCGCTCGTGGACCGTCGTCGCGACCGGTGTCCCGTCGTCGACCAGCCCGAGATCCCGGAGAACGGCGTACTCGAGGTCGCTGTAGCCCTCGCCTTTGCCGATCCGGCCGCCGTCCGTCGTCACTGCGACGCTTCCGGAGACGACGAGATCGATCGGTTCGACGGCCTCGGGGCCGACCTGTTCGCCGTGCGTCGACGATCCCGAGACCGTCGTCGCCGCGTCGTAGTCGTCGAGCGCGTCGGGATCGAGTTTCAGGAAACACCGCTCGTCCGCGAGTCTGGGGACGGCCATGTAGACCGTCTTGCCGTCCCGCAGGGCCCGCCGGCGGACGGGGAGTTGCGGGGCATCGGGGTTCGCCTTGATCGTCTCGGCCGCCTCCCACTCTGGCTGGTCTGCCAGCCGATCGGCGGCCCGGTCCGCACCCGCGAAGTTCGGAATGCGGCCGTGCGGTGGGAAGGGGAACCGGGCGACGCCGCGCTCTTCCAGTTCGTCCCAGATGCGCTGTCGGATCGGCTCCTTCTCGACGGCCCCGGCCGCGTGATCGTCGTCACCGCGGTCGTCAGTCCGATCGCCGTCGGCGCGGTCGTCGTCGCCGGCCATCACTCGTCACCGTCCACGTCGGGATCGACCTCGTCGGAC
This sequence comes from Halosolutus amylolyticus, assembly GCF_023566055.1. Classification (NCBI taxonomy): domain Archaea; kingdom Methanobacteriati; phylum Methanobacteriota; class Halobacteria; order Halobacteriales; family Natrialbaceae; genus Halosolutus; species Halosolutus amylolyticus. The sequence continues at coordinate 237,440 of NZ_JALIQP010000005.1, forward strand.
GCGTCTGCGGTGCGGTCCGATCTGGCGAGGTCGACGAGCGCGCCCGCCTCCGGGAGGATGATCTCCTCGATCGCGAGCGCGGCCGCGTCCGGATCGCCGGGGAGACAGAAGACGAGGACCTCCCCGGAGACGCCGGCGAGGGTGCGCGCCGAGACGATGCGCGAGCCGACCAGTTCGTACCCGAGCTGCGTGAACAGTTCGTCGAAGGCGGTGAGTTCCTGTTCGAGCAGGGGTTCGACGGCTTCGAGCGTGACGTCGTCGGGTTCGATACTCGTCGCACCGGCGGTGACCACGAGGTCGACGTCGTCCCGTTCGATCATCCGCTCGACGATCGACTGGACCTTGTCGTAGTCGGTGCCGACGTGTTCGCGCATGGCGATCTCGTGGCCCTCGGCTTCCAGCCCCGTGACGACGGCTTCGCCGACCTCGTCCGACGCGAGGTCGCGATCGGCGGCGATCGTGACGACGCCGACGCAGAACGTGCGCTCGTCGGCGTCGGTGGCGCCCGCGTTGTGCTCGCTCATACCTCGACGTTCCACCGGGAACGAATAAAACGCATGGCACGCCGACCGGGAGAGCAGCCCAACTGTTATGCCTCCGGTTTCCGTCAGTCCGCGTGTATGCAAGCGGTCAAGATAACCGAACACGGCGACACGGACGTCATCGAGTACGGCGACTATCCCGATCCCGATGTCGGCCGGGACGAGGTCCTGGTGGACGTGAAGGCGGGTGCGCTGAACCACCTCGACGTCTGGGTCCGCCGTGGGCTGCCGACCCTCGACCTCGAGATGCCCCACGTCCCGGGTAGCGACATGGCGGGCGTCGTCGCGGAAACCGGGCCCGAGGTCACCCAGTTCGAAGAGGGCGATCGGGTCGCGCTCACCGCCGGGGTCAACTGCGGCGAGTGCGAGTTCTGTCGCCACGGCGATCCGACGCTCTGTGTCAACTTCCACCTGATCGGCGAACACGTCACCGGAGTCCACTCCGAGTACGCCGCCGTCCCCGAGGACAACCTGATCCCGGTTCCCGAGGGCGTCGACTGGGTCACCGCGGGGGCCTCGTCGCTCGTCTTCCAGACCGCCTGGCGGATGCTGATCGATCGAGCGGACATCGAACCGGGCGAGAAGGTCCTCGTGCTCGGGGCGAGCGGCGGCGTCGGCCACGCCGCCGTCCAGATCGCCGACTACGCCGGCGCGGAGGTGTACGCGACGGGAAGCACCGACGAAAAGCTCCAGCACGCGCGCGACCTCGGTGCGGACCACGCCGTCAACTACGAGGAGCAGAACTTCGCGAGCTGGGTGCGCGAGGAGACCGGCGGCCGCGGCGTCGACGTCGTCGTCGACTACATTGGGGCCGGCACGTGGCGCGATTCGATCAAGAGCCTCGCGAAGGACGGTCGGCTGGTCACCTGCGGCGGGACCGCCGGACCGAACCCCGAGACGGACATCCCGCGGATCTTCTGGAACCAGCTGCACATCATCGGCTCGACCATGGGGACGCCCGGCCAGGTCGACGACGTGATGGAACTCGTCTGGGACGGCACCTTCGAACCCGCGATCCGCGAGGTGATGCCGATGAGCGAGACACCCCGGGCCCACGAGATCATCGAGGGCCGCGAGGGCTTCGGCAAGGTCGTCGTGCGTCCCGATAGCGAACTCGATAGTAGCAACTGAAACGATTTACACACTGATCGCAAAGCCGTCCTGCGATCAGGTGTGCATTGGCTTTCAGTTGCTACTATAGGCCCCGGCCGAACAGGTTCGGCCGCGATCGGTACCGGAACCGTGAGGGCTTTCCTTTCGCGCCCGAAACCTCGACCGTGACCTCGAGCGACGACGGCGGCTACGTGCACGAACCCGGAGCGTTCGACGAGGACGGGACGCGCCGGGAGTCGACCGACGACGCGCCCGGGAAGGTCGCTTCGACCGACGACCGGGTCGGCGATCCGCCCCATCCCGAGACGGCCGATCGGGAGTTCGACTGGCGCGGCTGGGCGCTCGTCGCCGTCATCGGCTTCGCGTTCGTCGTCGCTCCGGTGGCGATCCTCCTGTTCCCGCCCGGTGCCGAGGGCTACCGGTTCGCGCTGCTCATCTTGCCGCTCTTTCCCGCCCTCCTGCTGGCGCTGACCGCCGTCTGGGCGACGACGCGGCCCTGACTGCTCACATCCTGGCGCATTCGGCGTCGGCTACTCGCTGCGCGTCGTTGCGGAGTCGAAAACGATTCCTCTTATACGGATCGTTGTAACGTTTTACCGGTTATCGCCCAACCGGGGCGGCGATCACCGGTAACGAGTCACAACAGACCGTATCAGTGCTCGGCCTCGAGGAACTCCTCGAGCCGTGTCAGTACGGCCGATCCGTGGACGACGTCCTGCTGGGGTGTCTCGTCTTGGTCGACGTACTCGCCGAGCGCGTCGTGGAGGCGACGCGCCTGATAGCCGGTGAGCGTCTCCGCACCGGATTCGATCGTCTCGACCAGTTCGAGCGTCCAGTCCGGCGGGGACTCGTCGTCGTCGAGCGCGTCGTCGACGCGCGTCGACAGGACGTGGTGGACGACCCACTGCTCTTCTCTGGAGAGCGTGACTTCGTGCGTCTCGGTTTCCTGGGGTGTGGAACTCATTACGTCACACGGACCGATTTGTCGGCCCTCGGGCAACGCTACGAAGGGCGGTGTAATAAACCTTGTTACCAATTGGCATGGTGGCGGCGACGGCGTCGCGTCTCGGGCCAGTCTGCCGGGCGAGAACGCCGTGCAACCGATCGCGTTCGGAGCCGTCCGGCCAGCCGATCGCGGAGGTCGCCGCAGGTATCGTCCGATCGACCGATCGCGGACGGTCGTCTCGAAGGCTCGATCGAAAACGGGGCCTTCGGCGGCAGTTCGTGGGTCGCGAGGGATCTCAGTCCGATCGGACGTCCCGGCGCATCGCGATCTCGAACCACGGGCAGAGCCGAAGCTGGCGGTACCACTCGGGGTTCGAGTGGAGCCGTTCGTAGGGGACCCACATGAGGCCGGCGACCTCCTCCTCGTCGGGATCGAGCGTCGTGTCCGTCAGCGTAAGCTGGAGAACGGCACAGACCTCGTGTTCGACGCCGGCGTTCTCGAAGTAGCGCTTGTACTCGAAGCGATCGGTCAGGCGCAGGTCGTCGTACTGGTCGGGCGTGATCCCCAGTTCCTCCTCGAGCCGCTGGCGGGTGGCCTCCTCCTGGCTCTGGCCCTGGACGGGGTGGGAGGCGACGGTGCCGTCCCAGTACGTGCCCCAGAGGCGCTTTCCGGGAGCCCGCTGGGCGAGCAGGATGTTGTCCTCATCGTCGAAAACGAGCGAGGTGAACGCCCGATGGCGGATACCGTCGCCCGTGTGGGCCTCGAGACGGTTGACGAGGTCGAGTTCGGTGTCGTCTTCGTCGACGGCGATGACGTCCTGAGATGCGTTTTCGTGCGGGAGGTCGTCCTCCTGGGTGCTCATACGCCCACAATTACGGCGGCTCTTGAAACCAGTATCGGCTCGATCGCCTCGAGCGTGTCGGCGTGGTCGCGATGCCCGCGAGCGGCCGTCAGCGATCGCCGTCGTTCGACACTGAGATCGGCCACAGCTCTCCGTCGTCGGGATCCGGCTGATAGCCGTCACCGACGGCGAACCTGAGCGCCGTCGGCTTCGTCTCGAGGTGTAGCGTTCGGGTCTCGAGCATCTCCCCGTCGAGGCTGTACTCGACCGCGTCCCGCCGACTGTCGAGGACGAGCGACGGCGTCCGGCGCCGGACGATGTGCGTGCTGTCCGCGCCGAACAGGCCCTCGAGCGCCGCGCCGCCGAGCAGGTCGGTCGTCGCGGCGTCTTCGACGATCGTGACCTCGAACAGGCCGTCCTCGACGTTTGCCTGCGCTGCGCGGCTCCCGCTGAACCGCCGGCAGTTTCCGACGAAGACGAACAGGGCCTCGCCCTCCCAGGCCCGTGCCGACTCGCCGTTCGGTCCCGCGGCCGTCTCCAGTCGTAACGGGAGCGAGTCGAACGAGCCGATCGTATCCAGCGTGTTCTTGACGTACGCGAGCACGCCCAACTCGGCTTTGCTCTCCGAGGTCGTCTCGCTGCTCGCTTCGGCGGTGACACCCCCCACACAGGAGTTGACGAAGAGCCGCTCGTCCGCGGTCCCGACGTCGATCGATCGGCGTCGACCCTCCTCGATCACGGCAAAGGCGTGTTCGATCCCCCGAACGCCGACGTTCGTCGCGAAGTTGTTGCCCGTCCCGGCAGGGACGACGGCCGCGGTCGTCGTTTCGAGTTCGTCCGCTTCCCCGATCCCGTTGACGACCCCGTTGAGGGTCCCGTCGCCGCCGGCCGCGGCAACGAGGTCCGCGTCGGGCGCGGCCTCGCGGGCCAGGCGCTTCGCGTCACCGCTCTCCTCGGTCTTTCGGATCTCGAAGCCATGCTGGACCCCGAGTTCGATCACGTCGTCGACGTGGTCCTCGCTCCCGCTTACGGGATTGAGGACGAGAACGCGATCGCTCGCTCCGTCGGATCCCATGCTGCGGTTCATGCCGGCCGCACGCAAAAGGGCCTCCCCGGCGTTTGCCCCTGTATGTACGCCGTCGACCTCCACACGCACACGCGATTCTTCCACGGCCGTCGCACCCTCGGTGACCGGTTCGACCCGCTCGGCGTTCGACTCCTCGCCGCGGCGGCCGAGCGACGCGGCCTCGACGGGATCGCGACGACCAACCACGATTACTACACGGCGTTCGACCCCTCTTCGACGCTCGAGACCCTCCCGGGGATCGAGATCACGACCGATCGCGGCCACGTCCTCGTCGTCGGCCCCGATCCGCCGGCGGCGACGAAGCCGGGGGCACTCTCCCCGGACGAGGCCGTCGCACTCGCTCACGACCGGGACTGCGCCGCGATCGTCGCCCATCCCTTCCGGAACAGCACGGTGCGGGAACTCGAGGAGGTCCCGTTCGACGCGATCGAGGTCAACGGTAAACACCCGCGCTCGCAGCCGCTCGTCGAGGAACTCGCGGCCGAGCGGGACCTCCCACTGGTCGGCGGCAGCGACGCTCACTACCCCTTCGAGGTGGGGCGGGCGTACACCGTCGTCGACGCGGACCGGCTCACCCCCGCGTCGATCGTCGACGCGATCCGCGACGGGAACGTCAGCGCGCGCGTCTCCCGCTCCTCGCTCGATCGGGCCCTGCGCCGGGGATACCGGGCGATCCACCGCCGCAAGCACGTGATCGACGCGATCGAACGACCGACGCCCGGCGTCGGGGTGCCGCCCGGTGAAAACGAAGCGGGCGGCGGCGAGTGATGAGGACGCAGCAAAAACGGGTCTGGCGGGCGAAGATCGTCTCTTACGGAGAATCAAGGAGAAAGCCCCGCCCTTCACAGTAGACGCCGAACCTAATTCACGACACTGCTGGTGAAGTTGTCTATGGTCAAGACAACCGAAGCAAAACAGGTCTGTCGTGCCGCATCAACTCTTGTCTACCCAGAACTCGACTTTGACATCAAGTCGTGTGGAAAGTACACGAGAGAGGACTTTCTCGAAGTCCTCTCTCGGATCGCTTTTGATCAAGAGTTCGCCAATACAGGCGGGAAAACGTACCAGTTAGATCACAAGGA